>JBKHXC010000318.1:0-9384 GCA_046566225.1 Acidimicrobiia bacterium | reverse complement strand
CCCCCCACCGCCGCCGGGCTGGTGCGTCGACCTCATTTCGTTCGCTTCGCTCACTCCGTTCGGCCGAGTTGATCGGCGGCGGTCCTGGCCCCGCGCGGCCGAGCGAGCGTGGGCCAGGGCCTTCATCGGGCGGCTCCCGAGCGGCCGGAGCGCCGACGGGGCCTACGTCAACTTCCTCGACAGCGACGACGACCACCGGCGCCCGGCGGCATTCGCGCCCGGTGCCCACGCACGGCTCACCCGGCTTCAGGAACGCTTCGACCCGGACGGCGTCTTCGCGCCGGGTTGCCCCGTCCGTCCGGGCCCGGACAGCGCGACGGCGCCCGTCACCGTCATGCACCGCTGAGCCGGTCAGCTTGCGGGCAGGGTCGGGCGAAGGACGAAGAGACCCTGCTCGATGCCGCTCACCACCACGACCCCGCTGGCGAAGAAGGGGTAGTTGCTCCACGCCCCGTTGAACTCGGCGGCGTCGTCGGCCGGGTAGATGTCGAAGTAGCCGACTTCGTGGAGCTCGCTGGTGGCGGGGTCGGTGGCGTCGATGATCCGCAGCCCGGCTCGGTAGTTGGCCTGGTAGCTGAGCCCGCCGGTCACGTACTGGTTGTGGTCGATGGCGGTGGTGGTGCCGTCGAACACCCGGTGCACGGTCGGCGCGTCGAGGTCGGAGACGTCCCACACCCTCGTCCGGGTGTTGTGGCCGAAGTTCTGCTCGTCGAGCTCGTCGTCGAGGAGGAAGTAGCGCTTGTCGCCGGTCAGCCATCCCTGGTGGGTGTAGGCCGATCCGGCGTAGGGGGTCCGCGAGACCTGGCGGGGGGCCGACTTGGCGGTGACGTCGACGATGGTGACGGTGTCCTCGTTGGAGTTGAAGCAGATCTCGCGGCCGTGGTAGTCGGCATCGGGGCCGTCGTAGACCACGCACTGGGTGTCGTGGGTGTAGCCGTCGGCGCTGAAGCAGCCGGCGAAGGAAGGACGCGTCGGGTTGGCGATGTCGACCATGTGCAGCCCGCCCCTGCAGCTGTTCTTGCCGCTGGCCCCCACGATGTAGGCGAAGCCGCTGTCCTCGTTGATGGCGACGTTGTGGGCCGACGAGACCTTGTTGTAGTGCGCCGTCTCTGCAAAGGTGACGGGCGGGCTGGAGACGCTGCGCAGTTGCCTGAGGTCGAACACCTGCATGCCGTGGTTCGTCGCCTCGCTGACGATGTAGGCGTGGTCTCGGTGGACCTTGATGTCCCGCCATGACGAGCCGAAGGGGCCGTGGGTGGGGAGCTGGCCCAGGTAGACCGGCTCGGTTGGGTCGCTGATGTCGACGAACGAGGTGCCGAAGACCCGACCGACGATGGCGTACTCCTTGCCGGTCTGCGGGTCGGCCCACCCCCAGATGTCGTTGGCGGCGCGGTTGCTCCGGGTGCCGCCGATGTCGGCGAGGGGCAGGTGGGCGAGGAGGTCCACGTTGCTGCACGGATAGCCGGCCGCCGACCCGCCGCTGCACTGGGCGGGGCCGGTGGCGGCCGCGGTGGACGGCGCCTGCTGGTCGGCGGCGAAGGCGCGCATGACGGGAGTGGCGTGGGCCGGGAGCGGGTTGTGGTGAGCTGCGCCGTCGGGGTGGCCGGCGGCAGGTGACCCGCCTGCGGCCAGCGTCACCGCCATGAGGGCGAAGGCGATCCGGAACATCCCCTTGCGCTTCTCCACGAGAGCCCCCGTTCGTCTGCTCGACCCCGAACGTACCACTCGTCGGGTCCTTCGAGAGCGTCGGCCTCGCGGTGGTTTCAGCATCGATGGCGTCAGGACGGCGTGGCGGGTGTGCGGGCCGCGACCCGGCGTGCTAACGGGACAAGAAGACCGCGTAGGGCGGCTGGAGGGTCGCGAGGACATCCACCCGCCGCTCGTCGGGGGCGCCGGGCGCGGCAGCGCGGGCCGCGCAGGCCCGACCGTGCGAGCCCTTGAGGTAGTCGCCGAGCGGCTGGGCGCCGTGTTGCGCGTACGGAGCGACGTAGCTGGTGACGTCGACGACCGCCTCGTCCGACCAGCGGAGAGAGGTGATCCGGAACGCCCACGATGACGGGCCGCCCGTCACCGGGGACATGCCGTCGGGCAGCGCCTCAGCGGGTCCGTCCGCGTCGATGCGGTACCCGGTGAACGGCACGCCGTCGTCGGTGTGCCCGGTTTCCGTGTCCGGCATCAGGAGCGGCAGGGAGCCGCCTGCGCCGTAGTCGCGTGCGAGCCGTCGCACTTCGTTCTCGGGGTGAGCACTTCCAGTGCCGCCGTACGCCCACAGGCACCAGCCGAAGCGCTCGATTTCGGCGCGCTTGCCGGCGACGATGTCGACCAGGTCCTCACCGGTGTGCGGGCCGGCGACGCACCAGACGAATGCCGGAGGCTCGAGCAGGTAGATCACCGAAGGCTACGAGAGCGGGGACTGCTCCGCACCAGCGGGCGTGGGGCAACGGCTGGCCCGCAGTCGCCGGCGTGCGGGCGACCCACGCCTGACGCCGCCGTCGCGGCCCCAGCCGGGACGGCGGCGGGGCAGCCGTCACACCCAGCGGGTATCACTTCGGGTCATGCTGCGCATCCATCGGGCCGAGCGGGCCGACCGGCTGGCCGAGGCGCTGGGCTCGGTCCTCGTCTCGCCCCTCGACGACCCCTTCCAGGTGGAGGTCGTGGCCGTGCCCAGCCGGGGCGTGGAGCGGTGGCTGTCGCAGCGCCTGTCGGACCGGCTGGGGACGTCGGGGGCGCGCGGCGACGGCGTGTGCGCCAACGTGGGCTTCCCCTTCCCGGGCCGGCTGGTCGGCGACGCCGTGGCGGCAGCCACCGGCGTCGACCGCGACGCCGACCCCTGGCTGCCCGAGCGCGCCGCCTGGCCGCTGCTCGACACGGTGGAGGCGTCGCTGGGGGAGCCCTGGCTGGCACCCCTGGCCGCCCACCTCGGCCGCGGGGGGCCCGACGCCGACGAGCACCGGCTCGGGCGGCGGCTGTCGGTCGTGCGCCGCGTCGCCGACCTGTTCGACAGCTACGGCGTGCACCGCCCGGCCATGGTCCGGGCCTGGGCGGCCGGCGCCACCACCGACGGGAGCGGCGCCCCCCTCCCCGGCGACGCGGCGTGGCAGGCCGAGCTCTGGCGCCGGCTGCGCGAGCGCATCGCCACGCCCAGCCCGGCCGAGCGGCTGGCCGACGCCCGCGACCGCCTGGCCGCCGACCCCGCGCTGGTCGACCTGCCGGCCCGCCTGTCGCTGTTCGGCCTGACCCGCCTGCCGGCCAGCTACCTCGACGTCCTGCACGCCGTCGCCGCCGGCCGCGACGTCCACCTCTTCCTGCTGCACCCGTCGCCCGCCCTGTGGGCGCGCGTCGCCGGCCATCCCGACCGCCCGGCCGGCGTTCCCCGGCGGGCCGACGACCCCACCGCCGCCCTGCCCCGCCACCCGCTGCTGCGGACGTGGGGGCGGGACGCCCGGGAGATGCAGCTGGTGCTCACCGCCGGGGCCGGCGGGGCCGAGGAGCACCACCCCGTCGGGCCGGCGCCGGCCACCCTCCTCGGCCGCATCCAGGCCGACGTGCGGGCCGACCGGCCCCCGCCCGGCGAGCCCCTGCCCGGCGCCACCGACGACCGCCTGCTGCTCGACCCCGGCGACCGCAGCCTCCAGCTGCACTCCTGCCACGGGCGGGCCCGCCAGGTCGAGGTGGTGCGCGACGCCATCCTGCACCTGCTGGCCGACGACCCCACCCTCGAGCCCCGCGACGTCATCGTCATGTGCCCCGACATCGAGTCGTTCGCGCCGCTCGCCTCCGCCGTGTTCGGCCTTCCCCGGTCCGACGCGCCCGGGGACCCGGCCGACGGCGACGGGCGGGCGGCGCCGGGCCAGGCCGACCTGCGCGTGCGCCTGGCCGACCGCTCGCTGCGCCGGACCAACCCGCTGCTCGGCGTGGTGGCCGAGCTGCTGGAGCTGGCCGGCTCGCGGGTCACCGCCTCGGAGGTCGTCGACCTGGCCAGCCGCGAGCCGGTGCGCCGGCGGTTCGGCTTCGACGACGACGACCTGGCGCGCATCGACGGGTGGGTCGCCGCCGCCGGCGTGCGCTGGGGCCTCGACGCCGCCCACCGCGCCCCCTACGGGCTGGGTGGGGTGGAGGCCAACACGTGGCGGGCCGGCCTCGACCGCATCCTCCTCGGCGTGGCCATGGCCGAGGAGGGCCAGCGCCTGGTGGGCGGCGTGCTGCCGGTGGACGACGTGGAGAGCGGCGACATCGACCTGGCCGGGCGCCTGGCCGAGCTGGTCGACCGCCTCGGCGACGCCCTCGACGCCCTGGCCGGCCCGCAGCCGCTGGCCGCCTGGGCGGCCGCCATCGCCGGCGCGGCCGCCGGGCTCACCGCCACCGACGGCGCCGACGCCTGGCAGCGCACGCAGCTCCAGGGCATGCTCGACGACGTGGTGGCCGAGTCGGCCGCCGGCGGCCGGTCCGGCGACGCGCCCCTCGTGCTGGCCGAGGTCTCCGCCCTGCTGGCCGACCGCCTGCGGGGCCGCCCCACCCGGGCCAACTTCCGCACCGGCCACCTCACCATGTGCACGCTCGTGCCCATGCGCTCGGTGCCCCACCGGGTGGTGTGCCTGCTCGGCCTCGACGACGGGGTGTTCCCCCGGCGCACGGCCGTCGACGGCGACGACCTGGTGCAGGCCGACCCCCGGGTGGGCGACCGGGACCCCCGCAGCGAGGACCGCCAGCTCCTGCTCGACGCCCTCCTCGCCGCCACCGACCACCTGGTCGTCACCTACAGCGGGCGCGACGAGCGCACCAACGCCCCCCGCCCGCCCGCCGTCCCCGTGGGCGAGCTGCTCGACGTGGTGGACCGCACCGCCCGGACGGCGGGCGGGCACAGGGCGCGCGACGCGGTGGTGACCTGCCATCCCCTCCAGCCCTTCGACGTCCGCAACTTCGCCGCCGGCCGCCTTGCCCCGGCCGGGCCCTGGAGCTTCGACCCGGTGGCGCTGGCGGGGGCCCGGGCGTCCGCCGGCGGCCGCCGGCCCGCCCCCGCCTTCCTCCCCGCGCCGCTGCCCCCGGTGCCCACCGACGTGGTGGCCCTGGAGGACCTGGTGCGGTTCGTGCAGCACCCGGTGCGGGCCTTCCTCCGCCAGCGCCTGGGGATCTTCGTGGGCGGGGACGAGGACGAGGCGGCCGACGACCTGCCCGTCGAGCCCGACCCGCTCGAGCGGTGGGCGGTGGGCCAGCGCATGCTGGAGGCCCGGCTGGCGGGCAGCGACGCCGCCACCTGCCGGGCGGCCGAGGTGGCCCGCGGCGCCCTGCCGCCCGGCGCCCTGGCCGCCCCGTTCCTCGACGCCGTCGCCGGCGAGGTGGAGGGCATCGTCGCCGCCGTGCCGGTGGCCGCCGGCGAGGCCGGCGCCTCCCTGGAGGTGGTCGTGGAGCTGGGCGGCGGGCGTACCCTGGTGGGCACCGTGCCGGGCGTGTTCGGCGACACGCTGCGCAGCGTCTTCTACTCCCGGCTGGCGGCCAAGCACCGCCTGGCGGCGTGGGTCCGCCTGCTGGCCGCCACGGCGGCCGACCCCGGGCGCGCCTTCTGCGCCGTCACCATCGGGCGGGGCGGGCGCGGCAAGGTGGCGGTGGCGCGGCTGCCGCCGCTGGCCGCCGACGCCGCCGGCCGGCGCCGGGCGGCCCTCGGGCACCTGGCCGTCGTGCTCGACCTGCACGCCCGCGGCCTGCGCGAGCCCCTCCCGCTGTACTGCAAGACCTCGGCGGCCTGGGCCGGCGCCCGGGCCCTGGGCCGCGACGCCCGCCGGGCGGCGGCGGGCGAGTGGAGCACCGACTGGGAGCTCAGCCGGGAGGACGAGGAGCTCGAGCACCAGCTGGTCCTCGGCGGTGTCCTCGCCCTCGACCGGGTCCTCGCCGCCCCCCCGGGCGACGACGAGGGGGGCGACGGCTGGGCAGGCGACGAGGGCAGCCGCTTCGGGCGCTACGCCCGCCGGCTCTGGGACCCCCTGCTGGCCGTGGAGGAGCGCCGGTGACGGCGCCGTTCGACGTCTGCGGGCCCCTGCCCACCGGCATCACCGTGCTGGAGGCCAGCGCCGGCACGGGCAAGACGTTCACCATCGCCGCCCTGGCCGCCCGCTACGTGGCCGACGGCGTCCCCCTCGACCGCCTGATGCTGGTGACCTTCACCCGCATGGCCACCGGCGAGCTGCGCGAGCGGGTCCGGGCCCGGCTGGTGAGCGCCGAGCAGGGGCTGGCCCGGGCGGCGGCCGGCGTGGCGCCCGACCCCGGCGACGACGTGCTCTGCCTGCTGGCCCGCGGCGCCCCCGAGGAGGTGGAGCGGCGCCGGCACCGCATCGCCACGGCCCTGGCCGAGTTCGACGCCGCCACCATCGACACCACCCACGGGTTCTGCCAGCACGTGCTGTCCAGCCTGGGCGTGGCCGGCGACGTGGAGCGCGACGTCGCCTTCGCCGAGGACCTCGACGACCTGCGCACCCAGGTGGTCGACGACCTGTACGTGCGCCGGTTCTTCGACTCCGGCTCGCCGCCGTTCGGCCGCAGGGAGGCCCTGGCCATCGCCGACGCCGCCGTGCGCCACCCCACGGCGGCGGTGGAGCCGGCCGACGCCGACCCCGCCTCCGACCGGGCCATGCGCCGGCGGTTCGCACTGGCCGTGCGGGCCGAGGTGGTGCGCCGCAAGCGCCGGGCGCGGGTGATCACCTACGACGACCTCCTCACCCGGCTGGCGGCCACGCTGGCCGACCCCTCCGAGCGGGGGACGGTGGCGTGCCGGCGGCTGCGGTCGCGCTACCAGGTCACCCTCGTCGACGAGTTCCAGGACACCGACCCGGTGCAGTGGCGGATCCTCCGGCTCGCCTTCGGCGGCGGCGACGCCGCGCTGGTGCTCATCGGCGACCCCAAGCAGGCGATCTACGCCTTCCGGGGCGCCGACGTGTACGCCTACCTGGACGCGGCCCGCACGGCCCGCCGGCGGGCCACCCTCGCCGTCAACTGGCGCAGCGACCAGGGCCTGGTCGACGCCTACGACGCGCTGTTCGGGGGGGCCCGCCTCGGCCACCCCGGCATCGCCTACACGCCGGTGCGGGCGGCCGACGCCCACCGGCACGCCCGTCTGGCCGGCGCCCCCCGGCCGGAGCCGCTGCGGGTCCGGGTGCTGCACCGGGCGGACGGCCTGGTGGGGCTCACCAGGGAGGGGTACGTCGTGGCCAACCAGGGCCGGCGGGCGGTGGCCGCCGACGTGGCGTGCGAGCTGGTGCGGCTGCTGTCGTCGGGGGCGACCGTCGCCCGGGCGGGTGCCGGCGACGGCGGCCCGTCCCCCCTCCGTCCGGGCCACGTCGCCGTCCTGGTGCGCACCCACCGCCAGGCCGCCCTGGTGCGCGACGCCCTGGAGGCGGTGCGCATCCCGGCCGTCATCAACGGCGCCGGCAGCGTCCTCGACACGCCGGTGGCGCGCCAGTGGCTGGTGCTGCTGGAGGCGCTGGAGCGGCCGGCGTCGCCCACCCGGGCCCGGGCCGCCGCCCTCACCTGCTTCCTCGGCTGGGGCGCGGCCCGGGTGGCGGAGGCGGGCGACGCCGAGCTGGAGGAGCTCCACGGCCGCCTCCAGTCGTGGGCGGCCGTGCTCCGCCGGCGGGGAGTGGCCGCCCTGCTGGAGGTGGTCACCCACGTCGCCGGCGTGCCGGAACGCCTCCTGGGCGAGGAGGACGGGGAGCGCCGGCTCACCGACCTGCGCCACGTGGGCCAGCTGCTGCACGCCGAGGCGGTGGCGGAGGGCCTCGGGGTCACGGCCCTGGCCGCCTGGCTGCGCCAGCGCATCGCCGAGGCGGGCGAGGACACCACCAGCGAGGAGCGCAGCCGGCGCCTCGAGTCCGACGCCGAGGCCGTGCAGATCCTCACCATCCACCGCAGCAAGGGGCTCGAGTTCCCGGTGGTGTGCTGCCCGTTCCTGTGGGAGCCGGGGTGGATCCCCGAGGCCGGGAAGGCGCCGGCGGTCTACCACGACCCCGCCGCCGGCGACCGCCACACCATCCACGTCGGCATGGGCGGCGGTCCCGGCTTCCCCGCCGCCTGGCGGCAGTGCCTCGTCGAGCAGCGGGGCGAGGACCTGCGCCTGGCCTACGTCGCCCTCACCCGGGCCCAGCACCAGGCGGTGGTGTGGTGGGCGGCGTCGCGGGACAGCCGCAACTCGCCGCTCGGCCGGCTGCTGTTCAGCCGCGCCCCGGACGGCACGGTGGCGGTGGAGGGGAAGGCGCCGCCCGGCGACGCCGGGGCGGTCGCCCGCTTCGAGTCGCTCGCCGCCGCCGCGCCGGGGCGGGTGTCCGTGGAACGCGTGGCGCCGCCCGACGGTGCCACCCTGGCCCCCGACCGCCCGGCCGCCGCCGACCTGGCCGTGCGCTCGTTCGGCCGATCGCTCGACCTGGCGTGGCGCCGCACCTCCTACAGCGCCATCACCTCCGCCGCCCACGAGGCGCGGGTGGCCAGCGAGCCGGAGGACGGCGGCGTCGCCGACGAGCCTTCCGGCGCGCAGTCGGTGGCGGACGGGCCGGCCGACGACGCCGAGGCCGCGCGGCTGCGGGCCGTGCCGTCGCCCCTGGCGGCCATGCCGGCGGGGCCCGACGTGGGCACGCTGGTGCACGCCGTGCTGGAGGGCGCCGACTTCGCCGCCGCCGACCTCGACGCCGAGCTGGTGGCCGGGGTGGAGAGGCAGGGCCGGTGGCACGGCGTGGACGTCGGGGAGCCGGCGGCGGTCGTGGCCGGCCTGCGGGCGGCGGTGGAGACGCCGCTCGGCCCCGTGGTCGGCGACGTGCGCCTGCGCGACGTGGCCCGGGGCGACCGCCTCGACGAGCTGGGCTTCGAGCTGCCGCTGGCCGGCGGCGACGCGCCCACGGCGGCGCTGCGCCTCGACGCCGTGGCCGCCCTGCTGCGCGAGCGTCTGCCCGCCGGCGACCCGCTGGCCGGCTACCCCGACCGCCTGGGCCAACCGGGGCTGGTCGGCGACCTGCGGGGGTACCTGGCCGGCAGCGTCGACCTGGTGCTTCGGCTGCGGGGGCCCGGCGGCCAGCCCCGCTTCGCGGTGGTCGACCACAAGACCAACCGGCTGGCGCCCGCCGGCGCCGCCCTGACCGCCTGGCACTACCGTCCCGCCGCCCTGGTCGCCGCCATGTACGACGCCCACTACCCCCTCCAGGCCCTGCTGTACCTGGTGGCCCTGCACCGGTACCTCCGCTGGCGCCAGCCCGGCTACGACCCCGACCGCCACCTGGCGGGGGTGCTCTACCTCTTCCTTCGGGGCATGACCGGCCCCGACGTCCCCCGGGTGGAGGGCCAGCCGTGTGGGGTCTTCGGGTGGCGGCCGCCGGCCGGCCTGGTGGTGGCGTTGAGCGACCTGCTCGC
>JBKHXC010000317.1:0-3863 GCA_046566225.1 Acidimicrobiia bacterium | reverse complement strand
AGCTGTTCTGGGCCCTGCGGGGCGGCGGCGGCAACTACGGGGTCGTCACCCGGTTCACCTTCCGCCTCTTCGAGGTGGGCCCCACCGTCACCGGCGGGATGATCGTCTGGCCCGGGGCGCGTGCCGCCGAGGTGCTGCGGGCCTACCGCGACCTCACCGAGTCGGCCCCCCGCCACCTGACGGCGGTGTGCGCCGTCCGGCTGGCCCCACCGGCGCCGTTCCTGCCGCCGGAGTGGCACGGCAAGCCCATCGTGGCCATGATCCTGTGCCACACGGGCGCCGACGCGGCGGCCGACCTGGCGCCGGTGCGGGCCATCGGCGATCCCGTCGCCGACCTGGTGACCGAGAAGCCCTACGCCGCCCAGCAGCAGATGCTGGACGCCACCCAGCCCAAGGGGCTGCACTACTACTGGAAGACCGAGTTCGTGCCCGGCCTGCCGGACGCCTTCCTCGACGCCCTGCGGGCGGGGGGCGAGGCGGTGACGTCGCCCATGTCCCAGGCCATCCTGTTCCACCTGGCCGGCGCCCTGAACGAGCGGGCCGAGGACGACGGCGCCGTCGGCAACCGCGACGCCGCCTACGTCACCGGGTTCGCCGGGTGCTGGCCGCCGGGCGACCCGCGTGCCGACGAGCACGTGGCCTGGGCCCGTGGGTCGTGGGAGACGATCCGGCCCTTCTCCACCGGCGGCAACTACGTCAACTTCCAGGTGGCCGACGACGACGCCGGGCGCACCGAGGCGGCCTACGGCGCCAACTTCGACCGCCTGCGGGCGGTGAAGGCGCGGTACGACCCGGGCAACCTGTTCCGGGTGAACCGCAACATCGCGCCCACCGGCTGAGGGCGGGGCCCAGGGCGGCGGGCGGCCCCGGCGTTTTCCGGCCCCGGCCCGCCGGCAGCCGGCGTCTGGGCCTCCGCCGTGCGCCGGCCGGCGGGGCGGGCCACGATCGGGCTCGCGCCGTTCCGGGAAGGGGTGCCACATGACCGAGATCCGCCACGTCCCGCCGCGTGCCGAGCCGGCCCCGTCCCGCCCGGCGGTGCCCGCCCTGCTCGACCGCGCCGCGGCGTACAGCTGGCGGCTCCTGGTCGTGGGCGCCGCCGCCGTGGCCCTCCTCACGCTGGTCGGCCGCCTGCGGCTCGTTCTCATCCCCCTGGTGATCACCGTCCTGGTGGCGCGGGTGCTGGCGGCGCCCTGCCGGTGGCTCCGGGACCGGCGCTGGCCTCCCGGTGCGGCGGCCGGCGCCGCCGTCGTGGGCTTCCTCGCCCTCCTCGTCGCCGGGTTCTGGGTGCTCGGCGCCCTGGTGGCCGACGAGGTGGGCGAGCTGGGCCCGACGCTGGGTGAGGCGGTGGACGACGTCGAGCGGTGGCTGGTGGAGGACAGCCCCTTCGACGTCAGCCGCTCGGAGCTCGAGCGCTACCGGCGGGACCTGGGCGACGCCGTCCGCTCGGCCCTCGGGTCGTCGGGGGGCGCGGTGCTCTCCGGTGCCATCGCGGTGGTCGAGGCGGTGGTGGGGGTCGTGCTCGGGCTCATCATCACGTTCTTCGCCCTGAAGGACGGCGACCGGTTCCTGGCCGTGGCCCGCCGGCTGGTGCCCCCCGGGCGCCGGGAGGTGGCCGCGGTGATGGCGGGCCGAGCCTGGGACACCCTGGGCGGCTACCTGCGGGGGGCGGCCCTCCTCGGGGTGGTTGAGGGGACGGCGATCGGCATCGCCCTCTGGTTGGTGGGCGCCGGGCTGGCCCTGGCCGTCGCCATGCTGACGTTCCTGGCGGCCTTCGTCCCCTTCGTGGGCGCCATCGTCGCCGGCGTGGTCGCCGTCCTGGTGGCGCTGGCCACCGCCGGGCTCGACGCCGCCGTCATCGTGGCCGTCGTGGCCGTGGCCGTCCAGCAGTTCGACAACGACCTCCTTGCCCCCGTGGTCTACGGGCGGGCGCTCAACCTGCACCCCGTGGCCGTCCTGCTCGCCATCACCGCCGGCGCGGCCCTGTTCGGCCTGGCGGGCAGCATCCTGGCCATCCCGGTGACGGCGGTGGCCGCCAACGTGGTCGCCGCCGCCCGAGACCACGGCGCCGGCGACGAGGGCGACCAGGAGGAGTGAGGCCTTCAGGGTGATCGCCGGGATCGTCGAGATGTTGTCCGGTGCCCGGAGGAGGGGCACAATCCGCACGACGGCCGCAGGCGGGAGAAAGGGGGCCGAATGCGACACGGGCAGGCGGGCGACCTGCGATCGCTCCAGGGGCGGCGGGTGAGCGTGGCCCTGAGCGACCGGTCCTGCATCCACGACGGCTTCGTGCTGGCCGTGACCGCCGAGCGGGTGTGGCTCGACGCGGCCGGCACCGAGACCTTCGTCAGGCTGGACGACGTGGTCGACGTGTGGGAGACCCGCCGGTAGGGGACTGCCGCGGGCCGGGGCTCCGGCCAGTGGCGGGCGGCCGCTCAGCGAGCGGCGGGGCGGGCGGCGGGCGCCAGGTGGTCGGTGAACCAGTCGCGGGCCAGGCGGGCGACCGCCTCCAGGGCGCCGGGCTCGGCGAAGAGGTGGGTGGCGCCGGGGACCACGACCAGCCTGCTCTCACCACCCAGCCGGTCGAGGGACCGGCGGTTGAGGTCGAGCACGGCGGCGTCGAGTCCGCCGACGACCAGTAGGGTGGGCGCTCTCACCGCCTCCAGCCGGGGGCCGGCCAGGTCGGGCCGCCCACCGCGGGAGACCACGGCGGCGACGTCGGCGCCGGGCTCGGCCGCCGCCCACAGGGCGGCCGCCGCGCCGGTGCTGGCGCCGAACCACCCCACGGCGCCTGCCCGGCCCTCGGTCCGGTCGCGCAGCCACCGGGTGGCGCCCAGCAGCCTCTCGGCCAGCAGGCCGACGTCGAACACGTTGGCCCGGTCCCCCTCCTCGTCGGGGGTGAGGAGGTCGAACAGCAGCGTGCCCAGCCCTGCCTCGTGCAGCGTCTCGGCCACCACCCGGTTGCGGGGGCTGTGCCGGCTGCTGCCGCTGCCGTGGGCGAACACCACGATGCCCCCTCCCGCCTCCGAGGGCACGGTGAGGTGGCCGGCGAGGCGGACCGGCCCGGCGTCGACCTCCACCTCCTCGTCGGTCGCCGTCGCCGCCGGGGTCGCCTGCTGCAGGCAGGCGAGCACCTCGGCGTCGGAGGTCTGGGAGAAGTCGCGGTACCACTGGCCGATGGCGTGGAACGGCTGGGGCGTGGCGACGCTGACCAGCTCGTCGGCGTCGCCGGCGAAGCGGGCCGTCCATCCGGACGGCGCCACCGGCACGGCGAGCACGACGCGGCTGGCGCCGTGGGCGCGGGCGACCTGGCAGGCGGCGCGCGCCGTCGACCCCGTGGCGATGCCGTCGTCCACCACTACCACCGTGCGCCCGGCCAGCGGCACCATGGGCCGGTCGCCGCGGAAGTGGCGGGCCCGCCGCTCCAGCTCGGCCCGCTCGTGGCGCTCGACCTCGGCCAACGCGCCGTCCCCGACCCCGGCGGCGCGCATCACCTCCTCGTTCACCACCCGCACGCCGCCCTCGCCGATGGCGCCCATCCCCAGCTCGGGCTGGAAGGGCACGCCCAGCTTGCGCACGACGATGACGTCCAGGGGCGCCCCGAGGTGGCGAGCCACCTCCAGGCCCACCGGCACGCCGCCGCGCGGGAGCCCGACCACGACGACGTCGGCGTCCCTCAGGTGGTCGAGCTCGGCGGCCAGGCGCCGGCCGGCGTCCTCCCGGTTGGCGAAGAGCATCGTTCGCCCTCCTCGTTCCCGCTACCTTCCCACCGCCGGCGATCGGTTACCACCCGGCCCGCCCGGGACGCCGGACGGGGGGTAGGGCGGTGACGACGGTCGTCGCCGCCTGGCTCCCCATCCCTCACC
>JBKHXC010000316.1:0-3749 GCA_046566225.1 Acidimicrobiia bacterium | reverse complement strand
AATGGTCCCCTACTCTCGGCGCCCATGACGGTCGGCCTGCCGCCGGTGCCGCTCCCCGGCGAGCGCCCGCTGACGCTGGCCGGGCGCGGCCGCCTCCAGCTCCGTGAGCTGGAGGGCCCGCCGGGGGCGCCGACGGTGCTGCTGCTCCACGGGTGGACGGTGACCGCCGACCTGAACTGGTTCGCCGCCTACGCCCCCCTCGCCGAGCACTTCCGGGTCCTGGCCATCGACCACCGCGGGCACGGCCGGGGCATCCGGTCCCGGCGGCCGTTCCGCCTGGAGGACTGCGCCGACGACGCGGCGGCCGTCGCCGCCGAGGTGGGGGTCGACCGCCTCGTCCCGGTGGGGTACTCGATGGGCGGGCCGGTGGCGCAGCTCATGTGGCGCCGCCACCCCGGCCTGGTGGCGGGCATGGTCCTGTGCGCCACGGCCGCCAGCTTCGACAGCCCCGACCTCCGCTCCCGGCTGTGGTTCTCCAGCCTCCTGGGCCTGTCGGTCGCCTCCCGCCTGACCCCCATGCCGGTCCGGCGCCAGCTGGCGGGGAACCTGATCCGCCGCCGGCTCCAGGACGGCGAGCTGGCCGAGTGGGGCGCGGCCGAGATGGAGCAGAACGACCACACCGCCCTGCTCGAGGCGGGCTGGGCCCTCGGCCGGTTCCGCTCGCAGGGCTGGCTCGGCCGGGTGGACGTGCCCACCGCCGTGGTGGTGACCGCGCTGGACCAGGTGGTGAGCCCCCGGCGCCAGCACGACCTGGCCGCCGCCATCCCCGGCGCCGCCACCTTCGAGGTGGACGGCGACCACGGCGCCTGCGTGACCGACGCCGCCCGGTTCACGCCCACCCTGGTCGCCGCCTGCCGAGGGGTGGCGGTGCGGGCCGGCCTCGCCGCCCCCTGAGCGCCGTCAGGGCGCCCAGCCCATGGCCGCCTCCACCTGCCGGGCGGCGGCGACCACGGCGGCGGCGTAGCGGCGCCCCGGCGAGCGGGTGGTGCGCTCGACGGGCCCCGACACCGACACGGCGGCGACCACCGACCCCTCGTGGCGCACCGGGGCGCTCACCGAGGCCACGCCCGGCTCCCGCTCCTCCACGCTCTGGGCCCAGCCCCGCCGCAGGGCGGCGGGGTCGCCCCGCAGCACCGCCCCCGCCGACCCCTGCCCCAGGGGGAGGACGGCGCCGGCGGGCACGATCGTCCGCAGGCTGTGCGGCGACTCCAGCGACACCACGCACAGCCGGGCCCCGTTGCGGGGGACGTACAGCTGGGCGCTCTCCCCGGTGGCGTCGCGCAGGGTGGCGAGCGGGCGCCGGGCGGCCTCCTCCAGCGACCGCCGCACCAGGCGGGGCCCGAGCACGAAGCGCCCGGAGGCGTCCCGCCCGACCAGGTCGTGGCCCTGGAGGGCGGTGGCCAGGCGGTGCGCCGTGGCCCGGGACAGCCCGGTGGACGCCACCAGCTCGGCCAGGGCCAGCGGGCCCTGCTCGAGGGCGTCGAGGATGGCGACGGCCTTGTCGAGGACGCCCACCCCGCCTACACTGCGTTCCACGCACAGAGACTACCGTCTCAGGATGTGAGACACCAGTCCCGGCGGAGGAGGACGGAGTGGCACGCACGCTGAGCGAGAAGGTGTGGGACCGCCACGTGGTGCGCGCCGCCGAGGGCGAGCCCGACCTGCTCTACGTCGACCTCCACCTCGTGCACGAGGTCACCTCCCCCCAGGCGTTCGACGGGCTGCGCCTGGCCGGCCGGCGGGTGCGGCGTCCCGATCTGACCCTCGCCACCATGGACCACAACGTCCCGACCACCGGCGGCGGCGAGGCGGCGGTGGCCGATCCCGTCTCCCGCCGCCAGATGGAGGTCCTGGCCGCCAACTGCGCCGAGTTCGGCGTGCCCCTCTACCCCATGGGCCACCGCAACCAGGGCATCGTGCACGTCATCGGCCCCGAGCTGGGGCTGACCCAGCCGGGCATGACCATCGTGTGCGGGGACAGCCACACGTCGACGCACGGGGCGTTCGGGGCCCTGGCCTTCGGCATCGGGACCAGCGAGGTCGAGCACGTCCTCGCCACCCAGACCCTTCCCCAGCGCCGCCCCGGCACCATGGCCGTGACCGTCGAGGGCGAGCTGGCGCCCGGCGTCACCGCCAAGGACGTGATCCTCGCCGTCAACGGCCGCATCGGCACCTCCGGCGGCATGGGGTCGGTGATCGAGTACCGGGGCTCGGCCATCCGCGCCCTGTCGATGGAGGGGCGGATGACGGTGTGCAACATGAGCATCGAAGGCGGCGCCCGGGCCGGCATGGTGGCGCCCGACGACACCACCTTCGCCTACCTGGAGGGGCGCCCGTTCGCGCCGTCCGGGGCGGCGTGGGAGCGGGCGCTGGACGACTGGCGGACGCTCGCCGGCGACGCCGGCGCCCGCTTCGACAAGGTGGTGGGCCTCGACGCCGCCGCCGTCGTGCCCCACGTGTCGTGGGGCACCAACCCGGCCCAGGTGGCGCCCCTCGACGGCACCGTCCCCGACCCCGACACCTTCCTCGACCCGGCCGAGCGCGACGCCGCCCGCCGGGCCCTGGCCTACCAGGGGCTCACCCCCGGCACGCCGCTGCGGGAGGTCGAGGTCGACACGGTGTTCATCGGCTCCTGCACCAACGCCCGCATGGAGGACCTGCGGGCGGCGGCGTCCGTGGTGGAGGGCCGCCGGGTCAAGGCGGGGGTGCGGGCGCTGGTGGTCCCCGGCTCGGCGCTGGTGAAGGCCGAGGCCGAGCGGGAGGGCCTCGACCGGGTCTTCCGGGCGGCCGGCTTCGAGTGGCGGGCCGCCGGGTGCTCGATGTGCCTGGCCATGAACCCCGACAAGCTGGCGCCCGGCGAGCGCTGCGCCTCCACGTCGAACCGCAACTTCGAGGGCCGCCAGGGCGCCGGCGGGCGCACCCACCTGGTGTCGCCGGCGGTGGCCGCCGCCACCGCGGTCGCCGGCCGCTTCGCCGGCCCCGGAGAGCTGGGCTGACGTGCGGCCCGTGCGCACCGTGACCGGCACCGCCGTCGCCCTCCCCCGCTCCGACGTCGACACCGACCAGATCATCCCCGCCGTGTGGCTCAAGCGGGTCGAGCGCACGGGCTTCGGCGACGGGCTGTTCTCCGAGTGGCGCAAGGACCCCGGATTCGTGCTCAACCGCCCGGAGCGGGCGGGCGCCGTGGTCCTCGTCGCCGGCGCCAACTTCGGCACCGGGTCGTCGCGCGAGCACGCCGTGTGGGCCCTCCAGGACTACGGCTTCCGCGCCGTGGTGTCACCCCGCTTCGCCGACATCTTCCGCTCCAACTGCACCAAGGCCGGGCTGGTGCCGGCCGAGGTGGAGCCCGAGGCGGCGGCCGAGCTGCTGGCCGCGGTGGAGGCGGACCCGGCGCTGGAGGTCACCGTCGACGTCGACGCCCGGGTCGTGCGCGCCCCGGGGGCCGGCATCGAGGCGCCCTTCCCCCTGGACGACTTCACCCGCTGGCGGCTGATGGAGGGCCTCGACGACATCGGCCTCAGCCTGCGGCACGAGGCCGACGTCGCCGCCTACGAGGCCCGCCGGCCCGGCTGGCTGCCCACCACGACCGGGCCCTGACCGCGACAGCCGAGGCCCGCCCGCTCGGCCGGGCGTCGGTCCCTCGGCCTCAGCCGAAGCGGGCCCGCAGCGCCAGGTAGCCGGCCAGGCGCTCGGCCAGCGCCGCCGCCTCGGCCACGCCGGGCGCCGGGTGGCCCGGCTCCCCGGCGCGA
>JBKHXC010000315.1:0-2208 GCA_046566225.1 Acidimicrobiia bacterium | reverse complement strand
CCCGCCCGCCAGCGCCGGCCACTCCCAGTCGTCGACCACCTCGGTGGGCTGCTGGCGGCCGCCCCGGCGCAGGACGTCGATGGCCGCGTTGCGCACCGCGGCGAGCAGGTAGGGCAGGAAGTGGTCGGCGGCGTGCAGCCGATCGGGGAGGGCCTGGAACACGCGGGTGAAGGCGTCGCTCACCGCGTCGGCGGCGTCGTCGGGGTTGGCGGTGACGGCGAGGGCCACCCGCCAGGCGGCGGCCGCGTGGCGGCGGTACAGCTCGCCGAACGCCGCCAGGTCCCCGGCGCCGGCGCGGGTGGCCAGCGCAGCGTCCGTCGCCTGGTCCTCCGCCGTTTGGCTTCGCTTGCCCATCCGCTCTCTCTCCGACCCGGCAACGGCCGGGTCGCCACCCCTTTTGACGGCCAGCGTACCGGGCCGCGGGCCGGAATTCGACCGCCGATCGAGCTTGCCGGTGCCCGCCGGCGCGGCCCGCCAAACCTCGGGGGGCCGCCGCCGCGGCGGCTTTGCCGGGAACGTCGCGAGGGCCGGGACGGCCGAACGGCGGCTGGGCGCCCGCCTCCCGACGGCCCGTGCCACAGTGGCCCATGGCCCCGTTCTCCCTCGATCTCGACGACGACCAGCTCCAGGTGCGGTCGTGGGTGCACCGGTTCGCCGCCGACGTGGTCCGCCCCGTGGCCGCCGAGTGGGACGAGCGGGAGGAGACGCCGTGGCCGGTGATCGACCACGCCGCCGAGGTGGGCCTGTACTCGTTGGAGTTCCTCACCGACGCCTTCGCCGACCCCACCGGGTTGACCGTGCCGGTGGTGATGGAGGAGATGGCCTGGGGCGACGCCGGCATCGCCCTGGCCATCTTCGGCACCACCCTCGGGGTCTCCGGGCTCATGGCCAACGGGACGCCCGAGCAGGTGGACGAGTGGCTCCCGCGCTGCTTCCGCGACGAGCGCGGCGGCGTGGCGGTGGCCGCCTTCGCCGTGTCCGAGCCCGACGCCGGGTCCGACGTCGGCTCCCTGCGGACCCGGGCGGTGTACGACGAGGCGGGCGACGAGTGGGTCCTCGACGGGACCAAGACGTGGATCACCACCGGCGGCATCGCCGCCGTCCACGTGGTGGTCGCCTCGGTGGACCCCGCCCTGGGCTCCCGCGGCCAGGCCAGCTTCGTCGTGCCCCCCGGGACGCGGGGGCTGTCGCAGGGCCGGAAGTTCAAGAAGATGGGGATCCGTGCCTCGCACACCGCCGAGGTGGTCCTCGACGGCTGCCGGGTCCCGGGCCGGTGCCTGCTGGGCGGAAAGGACCACCTCGACGAGCGGCTGGCCCGGGCGCGGGAGGGGCGCAGCAGCGGTCGCAGCCAGGCCGCCATGCGCACGTTCGAGGCGTCGCGGCCGGCGGTGGGCGCCCAGGCCGTGGGCATCGCCCGGGCCGCCTACGAGCACGCGCTGGAGCACGCCAAGAACCGGCGCCAGTTCGGGCGGGCCATCGTGGAGAACCAGGCCATCGCCTTCAAGCTGGCGGACATGAAGACCATGGTCGACGCCGCCCGCCTCCTGGTCTGGCGGGCGGCGTGGATGAGCCGCCGGGGTGACGGCTTCCCGAGCGGCGAGGGCTCGATGTCGAAGCTGTTCGCCGGCGAGACGGCGGTGAAGGTGACCGGCGAGGCCATCCAGGTCCTCGGCGGCCACGGCTCCGTGCGCGACGAGCCCGTCGAGCGCTGGCACCGGGACGCCAGGATCTACACGATCTTCGAGGGCACGTCGGAGATCCAGCGGCTGATCATCGCCAGGGCCATCTCCGGCGTGAGGATCGAGTAGCGCCTACCGCTCTCGCGCGGCTCCCAGGGTGACGACACGGCGCGCCGAGCGGGCGCGGCATCGGACGGCGAGCACGACCTCGGTGGCGTGCGGCGCGATGGCCGGTGCGAACTCGGCGCGCATCGCCACCCGGGTGGCGTCGACGGTGCCGGTTTCGGTCCCTCTGCGCCCGTAGGTCGTGGAGGCGTCGTCGGTGAGCCACACGTCGAGGCGATGGACGAGGCGCCACAGGCCGTGGGCGCCGACGGCCGACAGGCTCACGACCGCCCGGTCGGACCACGCCTCGAGCGCCGAGACCCACAGGGCGCCCCGCGGGAGCACCGGGGCGCGCCAGACCACGGGGAGGACGCCGAGCAGGCGGGGCGGGCCGGGGGGTGGGGCGTCGAGGATGGCCTCCCAC
>JBKHXC010000314.1:0-1881 GCA_046566225.1 Acidimicrobiia bacterium | reverse complement strand
GCGGGTAGGCCGTCGAGCGCGGCGGGGAGCGACGCGAGCAGGCCACCCACGACGCTGGCGCTGTCGTGGGTGACGACGACCGCGACGGTCCGGCGGGAGCGCGACGGGTCGGGGGGCGACTGCTGGTGCAGGGTCATCCCGGTTCGGGGTCAGGAACGGGCGCTCGGCTGGCGCTCAGTCCGTGCCGGACTTTCGGGCCGGCGCCTGGCCGTTCTCGTCGGCCGGCGCCTCGTCCTCCCGGGCAACCAAGTACGGGTGGCGCCGCCGGACCGGGATGACGCCGTGCCCGCTGTCGGGGCTCCCAGTCGGGGACCCCGGCGACGCCGCGGCGGCCGGCTGCGGGGGCGGCGACGACGCGGCGGGTGTCGCCGGCTGCGGGGGCGGCGCAGGAGCCGCCGGGCGCCGGGCGGGCGCGGGTGGGCCGCCGGTGAGTGAGGCCGGCACGTGCGGCACCCGCTCGGGCGGCGGGACGGGAACCGTTGCCGGGGCGGTCGGTGCCGGGTGCGGCGCCCCGGGCCGGGCGGCGGCGGGCCCCGGCACCGCCGGGCCGGGCTCGGCACGGGCAGCGGGGGCTGGCGTCAGGTTGCGGGTCGGCGACGGGTTGGGGGTCGGCGCCGGATGCGGCGCGACTGAAGATGTCTCCGGTCCCCCGGCGGGCGCCGGCGGTCCCGGCGGCGCAGGGACCGGGGCGGCCGTGGTCGCCTGGCGCCCGACCGCAGCCGGGCGCGACGCGCCGGCGGGCGCCGGGACCGGCGCCTCGGGTGCCGGCTCGTCGGTGGCGTCGGGCTCCCGGCGCCCCGAGGTGCGGCCGCGGCGGGAGAGCAGGAGGTCCGCGAGCAACGTCAGGCCGGCGGCGAGCGCCGAGCCGACCATCACCGCGGCGATAAAGGCCCGGGTGCGGGCGCCCGCCTGGGCGATCGGCCTGGTCGGGGGCGTCACGACCTCGGTGGTGATCCACGTCTCCGGTGGCGCCCCGAGTCCCTCCTGGCGGCGCTCGAGGTCGGCCTCGACCTCGGCGAGGACCAGCTCGACCGTGCGCCTCGCCTCCTCGCGCCCGCCAATGGCCACGGCGATCACGAGCGGCGCAGGATTGGAAGGGTCGAGGCCGACCTCGTAGTTCTCCGAGGCTCCCCGGGCGACGAGCCTCTCCCGGGTCTCCAGACTGCTCACCACCTGCGCCGTCACGCTCGCCGGGACGTGGAGGCTGTTGAACCCCAACAGCGGGTTCTGGGCGACGACCGCGTCCCGGGGAGCGAACAGCAGCAGCGAGCCGGTGGACTTGTACTCGAGTGCGACCGAAGAACGCACGACGAGCGACGCCAGCAGCACGATGATGCCGGCGGGGACGGCGACGTACCACCGGCGCAGCCCTATCCGCACGAGGTCTACGAGATCCATACAGCCGTCAGGTCCGCTCGGCCCCGCGGGTGGCGCTCGCAGCCGGGGCACGGTGTCCGGTGCCATCGGCGGCGGTGGCCCGCTCGCCGACCTCCACGGAGGTGTCGTCGCGGATCCGTCGGACGACGATGGCCTTCGCCATGGGCATGCTCACCACCACGACCCCACTCTTCCCCGGGCAAGGTGCCGGACAGGGCAGGACTCATGCTAGCGCGCCTCCGAGCGCCGCCACGATGCGTACGCGAGAAAGCACGCTAGGTGCCGGCGGCCTCCGGCTCGGGCGCCTGTGCCGGTACCCGGCGACCATCGCTCCCGGCGGCACAGAGCCTCCAGGCCGCACCGGCGCAGCCGAGGACGAGGAACGCCAGCCCGGTCACCACGGGGAAGGAGAGACCGTCGAAGGTGACATAGGTGGCGAGCGGGACGACTGACGCAGCGGCCAGCGAGACGCCGAGGCTGCGTTGAGCGTCGTCGCCAGCGGCA
>JBKHXC010000313.1:0-2118 GCA_046566225.1 Acidimicrobiia bacterium | reverse complement strand
GCGGCCGGGGGAACGGCGGCGGCGCCCCTCGACCTGTACGTGCACCGGCTCCCGCCCGACGCCGCCCACTTCTGGTCGCAGCGGGTGCGCCAGGCCTATGACGACTTCGCCCTCCCGCCGCGCATGGCCGCGGAGCTGTCCGTGCTGCCCGTCACGATCGGGCTGCTCGCCCGGCGCCGCTTCGCCCCCGTGGCGATCGGGGCGGCGCTGCTCTGCGCGATGGCCGAGGTCGGCCGGCGCCGCGCCGGCGGGACCCGCCACTTCCCGCCGTCGTGCTCGCTGCTGGCGCCGGTGTGGGTCGCCGAGCGGGGCGTGTGCGCGTGGCTGGCGGTGTGGTCTCGTGTGGCCCGAGGCGGCGTCCCCTACGCCGGCACGATCCTCTCCAAGGCGGCGACGCCCCGCCGGGAGCTCCGCCGCCGCCTGGCCGACCGCGGGGCCGCAACCGCCCCAGACCCGCCCAAGTAGCCCCCGGGCGGGGTGCTGGTTCCCTCTGAGTCGTCGGGCACCCCGCGGGTGGGGTGCTGGTTCCCTCTGAGTCGTCGGGCACCCCATTTCCGGGGTGACTGGTCCCTCAGAGGGAGCAGGGGCCTCGCTAGTGGGGTGCTTGGTCCCTCAGAGGGGTGTGGCGCGTCGTCGCCGGGGTGCCGGGCGACGTTCGGGGACCCTCGTCATGGGGTGCTCGCCGGCGGTGCGGTCGTGGTGGTGGCGAGCGGGCCCGGCAGGGTGAAGGCGTTCTCGTCCACGCTGTCGTCGTAGTCGACTGCGGTGAGGAGCTGGCCGGGCTGCTCGATGGCCACCACCGCACCGGAGGGGGCGACGCACAGCACGCCGCGCTCGCCGAGGGCGGGGTCGCCGGCGGCCGAAGGCTTGCGCTGCGCCACCAGGCAGCGCGCCTCGATCCCCGCGATCGGCCGGGGCTCGACCCGGATGTCGTAGGTGGCCTGGGCGGTGGACAGCGACCCGATCGTCCGCTCGAGGGCGGTGGGAGCGAAGGGCCCGATGTCCGGCGGCGGGTCCTGCGACGGCAGGCACGTCCAGGCGCCGTCCCGCTGCTCGCAGGCGAACGACCCCTGCTCGTTGACCATCGTCGTCCGGGTCGGACCGGCAGGCAGGGTGACGTCGAAGCGCCGCCGCGGCGGTGCCTGCACGAGCGTCGCCCGCCCGCCGTCGCCCGTGTCGTAGGTCACGGTGAAGGTCCGGCCCACGGCGCCGGCGGCGTCGCCGATGACGTCGGCCACCGGCTCGGGCAGCCCGGCCTCCCGCGCCGCGTCGCGCGCCTGCGCCGACCGCTGGCGCCCCGCCTCGCGCGCCCTCCCGCCGAGCCCGCCGCCGCCCTCGCCGCAGGCAGCACCGGTGATCACGAGGGCCACGGCGGCCAACGCCACAGCGGGTACCTGCATGGAGCGCCGAGCATGGCACGCCGCCGGGGCTTCGCCCCCTGCAGCCGGGTGCGTGCGGCGCTCCGGCACCGGCCCCGTACCCTGGCCCCGATGGCCGCCGGCGCCCCCGACCGGCGCGGACCGGCCCGCCCCTGGCGCCAGGCCATCGGGTTCGGCCTGCTGGTGGGGGTGCTCACCGGGTTCGCCGTCCTCGGCCTGGTCGCCGCCCCGCTGTTCCTCTGGGCCCAGGCCACCGAGCCCGGGGTCGGCCTCCAGCGCCCCTTCGTCAGGAACGGCCTGCGGGCCGCCCCCCTCGTCGGCCTGGCTGCCGCCGTGCTGACGACGGTCCTCACGGTTCGCTGGCGCCTGCGGTCGGGCTCCGACGAGTGACGGGCGGCGAGCCAGAATGACCGTCATGGACGAGCGCCGGTGCCTGCTCGCCGTGCACGCCCACCCCGACGACGAGTCGTCGAAGGGGGCCGGCACGGTCGCCAGGTACTCGGCCCAGGGTGTGCACTGCGTGCTGGTGTGCTGCACCGGCGGCGAGGAGGGCTCCATCCTCAACCCGGCGATGGAGCGGCCCGAGGTCGTCGACCGCCTCCCCGAGGTGCGGCTGGAGGAGCTGGCCGAAGCCTGCCGCATCATCGGCTACGACGAGGTGCTCCTGCTGGGCTACCGCGACTCGGGCATGCCGGAGACCGAGGCCAACGCCCGCACCGACAACTTCGCCAACGCTCCC
>JBKHXC010000312.1:0-5855 GCA_046566225.1 Acidimicrobiia bacterium | reverse complement strand
CCGGACTGGCCCCGGCAGCGGCAGCGGTGGCGGCCACTGCAGTCCGGGCCTGACGGCGGTGGCCGAGGCGGAGGTGGTGGAGTGCCGGTCGTACACCCACGCCCGGCGGCACCCGGGTGTGATCGGCAAGATCGGCGGTTGGACGCTGCCGAGCCCGGTCAGCCCTACCCAGCTCGGGGTTCTGGTCGGCTCGTTCGTGGTGCTGGTCCAGACCCGGGGGCTGTGGGGTCACCTGCCGCCGATGTTCAACCTGGTGGTGCTGGCCGGCTTGCCGATCGGGCTGGGCTGGTCGGTCCGGCATCTGCGGATGGAGGGCCGCTCTCCGCTGCGGATGGCGGCCGGCGTCGCGGTGTTGGCCTCGAGGCCGCCCGGAGGGACCCGGCTGGGCCGTCCGGTCAGGGCCCGACGTCCGACCGGCTGCCGAACCCGGGTGCTCGTCGAACCGGGCCCGGCGCCGGCCCGCCGGCGGACGGGGCGCTGAGGTGCGCCCGCCGGCCCGGTTCGTGTCGGGGCAGCTGGTGTGGTCGACGTCGGGGACGGTGTGGGCGGTGTGGCGGGTGGCGCCGACCACCTACGCGTGGCTGGACACCCGGGCCAAGCTCGATCTGCACGCCCGCACCCGTAGGGCGCTGCTGGCCTTGCCGGGGGAGTCGCTGCTGCTGAGCCTGTGCGAGCGGGTCGACCCGGGTGACGTCGTCGAGCGGATGGTCGCCGGCGTCGACCTGGACAGCTCCCCGGCGTGGGTGGAGGCGGCCACCGACGCGCTCGACAACCTCGGTGAGGTGGAGATGTACCGGCGGGCCCACTTCATCGCCGCGTGCCTGCCGGCGACCGGGGCGACGGCGGCCCGGGCCGTGTGGGGCTCGGCCCGGGCGGCGGTGACCGGCAGCTTCGGCCTCCCGTCGGGGCGGCCGGCGGCGGCCGAGATCGAGGTCCGCCGCCGCCAGGCCGCCGCCGTGGGCGGGGCGCTGTCGTCCAGCCTCGGCGCGGCGGTGCGGCCGGCGACGGCGGACGAGCTCGCCTGGGTGTACGCCCGGTCGCCCCGGCGGGGCGTCGACGACCTGCCGCTGGCGAGCTCGTCGTCGCGGGACAGGCTCGGTGCGGCGGCGCTGGTCGGGCTGGGGGAGGCGGTGTTCGCCGAGGGCGGCGACAAGACCGACGGCCGTCGGACCGCCGCCCGCCGCTACCTCAAGGTGACCACCGAGGCCGGTGTCGGCTACCAGACGTTCCTGGCCGTGGCCGAGATGCCCCACCGGTTCAGCTTCCCGGCGGGCACCGGGTCGGAGTGGCTGGCCGCCGCCGACTCGGCGGTGTTCCCGGTTGACTGGGCGTGCCGCGTCCGGCCGGTGGCCAACGCTGACGCGCAGGTGAAGGCGCGCCGCAAGGCCCGCAACCTGCTCGGCCAGTTCGGCGAGTACGAGGGGGAGCCGACCGGTGCGCCCACGGCGTTGGACGAGGCGTTGGAGAGCGTCGAGGACCAGCGGGCCCAACTGGCCGCCATCCCGTCGGACCCGGAGCTGGAGACGACGATGGTCTTCTGCGTCTGGGCCGACGACCTCGGCGTGCTCGAGGAGCGGGCCCAGGCGCTCCGGGGCTCCTATGAGGTGTCGGAGTACGCGTTGCCCCGGCCGACGGGCGGCCAGCTGGGCCTGTACGGGGCGATGCTGCCCGGAGCGCCGCTGCCGCCGGTGGCCAAGGACTACACCCAGCACCTGCTGCCCCGGGACCTGGCGGCGGGGATGCCGTTCGCCGGCGCCGACATCGGCGACCCGAGGGGGGCCCTGCTGGGGGTCAGCCTCGACGGGGGGACCGCCCGGCCGATCCTGCTCGACCCGGCCTACGGCCCGTCGATCCGCACGTCGGGGTCGATGGGCGTGGTGGGGGACTTGGGCGCTGGCAAGTCCCACGCGGTGAAGTGCCTGGCGTGGGCGACGGTGGCCCGGGGCGGCCAGGTCGTCGCCTTGGACCGCACCCCGGTGGGGGAGTGGGTGTCGTTCGCCGGGGTGTGCCCGGGCCGGCCGCAGATCGTGCGTCTGGCCGCCGGCGCCGACGTCAGCCTCGACCCGTTGGCGGTGTTCGACGGCGAGGACCGGCCCCGGGTTGGCGGTTGGGCTGCTCAGCCTGCTGACCGGCACCGGCGCCCTGGAGCTGGAGGGCGCCGAGCTGTCCCGGGCGGTCCGGTCGGTGTGCTCTCGGCCTGGCGGGCGGCTCGTCGACGTCATCGACGAGCTCGAGGGGCGCGGCGCGTCGGACACGGCGGCGGAGACGGTGGGCCGCAAGCTGCGGGCCCTGTCGGCCGAGGGGCTGGCCCAGCTGGTGTTCGGCGACGCGGAGCCGCTCCGCCTCGACGCCGCCGACTTCGTGGTGTTCCACACGCCCGAGCTGTCGCTCCCCGACCGGGACAACCTCATCCAGGAGCACCTGGCCCGCCGGCTGCTGCCCGAGCAGGTCTTGTCCCAGGCGCTGCTGTACCTCATCGCCGCGTGCGCCCGGAAGGTGGCGTTCACCGACACGTCCCGGTTCTCGGCCGTGCTGGTCGACGAGGCGTGGGCCCTGACCCGCAGCATCGAGGGCGCCCAGCTGGTGTTCGAGACGGTCAAGGACGGCCGCAAGCACAACGCGGCGATGTGGCTGGTCTCCCAGCACCCCGACGACCTGGGCGAGGAACGGATCCGGGACCTGCTCCGCAACCGCCTGGTGTTCCGCCAAGCCCGGGCCTCAGCCCGCCGCAGCCTGGAGTATCTCGGCGTCGACGAGACCGAGGGGGCCGTCGCGCTCATCGAGGGGCTCCAGACCGGCGAGTGCCTGCTCCGCGACGTCCGGGGCCGGACCGGCCTGGTCCAGATCCTCGACGCCCCCACCGCGGAGCTGGCCGAGGCGTTCAACACCACCCCGGGCCGGGGTCAGGCTGCGTGAGGTTCCGGTCGGCGGCGGCCGCTTTCGCGCTGGCCACCGGCGGCCTGGTCGGCGGGTTCGTCGCCGCGGTGACGGCCGCTCCGGCGGCCGCTCAGACGTCGCCGGCGCCGTGCCCGACCCTGCCCCCCGGAGGGGCGGGGCCCGTCGCTCCGTGCACGACACCGGCCCCCTCCTTCGCGCCGTCGGCGCCGGCGGCGCCAGCGCCGGGCGCGCCCGACGCCGGCGACAAGCCGATGGGGGGCCTGATGGACAGGGTGCTCGGGGCGCCGACCGCCGCCGGCACACCGCTCGACCACTACGACCTCGGCTACGACGAGGGGTCGGCCACCTCGTTCAACCGCAAGGGGTTCGGGTTCCTCCTCGACGCCACGTTCGCCGTCACCCGGTGGCTGGTCAGCGGGGCCAGCATGCTCGTCGAGTGGGCGTTCCGGTTCACGTTCGCCGACGCGTTGGCCCGCCCGGCCGGGCAGGTGGCGGCCGCCTACCAGTCGTCGGTCGTCACACGCCTGGGCCTGACCGGCCTGGCCTGGTTCGCAGCGATGTGCTGGACCGGGTTCCACACGCTGCGGGGCCGGATGACCAAGGGGATGGGGGAGCTGGCCGTCAGCTTCATCCTGGCCGTCGTCGCCGTCACCTTCTTCGCGGCGCCGTCGTCGACGCTGCTTGGCCCGGGCGGCGCCCTCGACCGGACCCGTCAGGTGTCGCTCGAGGTGGCCGACTCCACCACCACCGCCCCCGGGACGACGCCGGCGACGGGAACGACGACCAGCGGGCGGCTCACCGCCAGCCTCCGGTCCGCCTTCGTCGAGCAACCGCACCAGATGTTGAACTGGGGGGTCGTCCTCGACGACGGTGACCCGGCGGCCACACCTCCTCGGGGTCCGTCCCGCCCGGCATGCCTGGCCGCCTACCGGTCCCTGATCGCCTCCGGGCCGCACGGCACCGACGACGAGCCCCGCAAGACGATGACCGAAGCCGGGTGCGAGGACCTGGCCAAGTTCAACCACAACCCGACGCCGGACCGGTTGGTGGCCGCCGCCCTGGTCCTGTTGGCCGCCGTCCTGATCTGTCTGCTGATGATCATGGTGGCGATCACCCTCGCCGCCGCCCAGCTGGGCCTGGCCGCCCTGGTCGTCCTGGCGCCGTTCGCCCTGACGGCGGGGATCATCCCCGGCGGCGGCCGGTCGGTGCTGATCCGCTGGGCGGCGGCCGCCGCCAAGTCGCTGGCCGCGGTGGTGATGACCTCGGTGTTCCTCGGCCTGCTGCTGGTCACCGTGAACGCGCTGGTGGCCGCCACCAACGGCCAGCCGCTCCTCATCCGCATGGGCGTCCTCGACCTGGTCGTGGTCTGCGCGTTCGTGGCCCGCAGCCGGCTCCTCAGAGCCGGCAAGCGGGCGGCCACCAACGCCGGCAAGCGGCTCGAGGGAGCGAAGATCGGCGGCTCCCAGGGCCGGTCGTGGCTGGCCCCGGCGGCCGCCGGAGGCGCCGCCGGCCTCGGCGCCTCCGAGCTCGGCCACGAGATGGCGGCCCAGGTGCGGCAGATCCCCGACCGGGTCGGCTCGGCCGGCCGACGACTGGCGGCTGTCACCGGGCGCGGCTCCTACCGGACCCGGGTCGTCGGCAGGGGTGCTGCTGGCGCCGCCGGCGCTGCGAGCGGTCCTTCGAGAGGACCGGGGTCCGGCACTGGCCCGGCCGGGCCGGCGGGCACGGCGCCGGGCGGCCCGAGAGGTGGGGCGCCGTCAGCGGCGGCCGCGGCCGGTCTGCGGGCCCGGCTGGGCGGCAGTCGGAGCGGTCGGGCGGTTCGTGCTGGCGGGGCGGCGGCGGTCGGGGCGGTGAAGCTTGGGCTGGCGTCGACGTTGGGCGCCCCCGTCTACCTGCCCCGGGCCACCCGCGCAGCCAAGGCGGCGGCCACGGCCAAGAAAGCCGCTGTTTCCGCCTCGGCCGCCAGGGGCACGGCCCGGGCCCGCGCCTACACCGACGACAAGGTGGCCACCGCCGGCGCCTTCCGGGACGAGTACGCCGGCAACGTGCGTGCTGCCGCCGGCGCTGCCACCCGGGCGGCGGTGCGGGTCGACGCCGGCGCTGCGAAGGTCGCCGAGGGAGCCGCACGGGTAGCCGCCCCGGCGCGTCGGGCGGGGGCGAACGCGGCGCAGGCGGCGAGGGAATCCACCGCAGGGACCAAGGTGGCCGCTGGCGCCACCCGCGTGGCCGCCCCGGCGCGCCGGGCGGGGGCGACCGCCGCTCAGGCGGCGAGGACGTCGGCCGCCGCCCACGCGCCCGGGCGGAAAGCTGCCCAGCGCAGGGCCGGTCAGGACCTCGGCCGCCAGCATGCGGCGGACGAGCTGCGCCGGTGGCTGGACAGCCGGCGCCGATCCCGGTGACCCCGGCCGCCAAGGCCGGCGCCGTCTGCCTGGCCCTCAGCCCGGTCGGGGTGGCCGTGCTCGTCACGATGATGGTGGCGGTCGCCATCGGCGGCGTCCCCCAAGGGGTGACGGGGGCCGTGATCGCCGGTGTCGACCCGACCGTGCTGGCCGCCTACACCGCAGCGGCCGACCGGGTCGGCGAGGACGTCCCCGGCTGCGCCGTGCCGTGGTCGCTGATCGCGGCGGTCGGCTCGGTCGAGTCGAACCACGCCGCCGGTCGCACGATCGCCGCCACCGGCGAGGTCACCCCTCCGATCATCGGGATCCCCCTCGACGGCAGCCGGGGCACGGCCCGGATCACCGACACCGACGGCGGCCGCTACGACGGCGACACCGCCTTCGACCGTGCCGTCGGGCCCATGCAGTTCATCCCGTCGACGTGGGCGACGGCCGGGATCGACGGGAACGGCGACGGCATCCGCGACCCCAACAACATCTTCGACGCGACCCGGGCCACCGCCGCCTACCTGTGCCGGGCGGTGCCCGGCTCGAGCCTGACCAGCGACGCCGACCAGC
>JBKHXC010000311.1:0-1608 GCA_046566225.1 Acidimicrobiia bacterium | reverse complement strand
TGCAGTCGGGGACGACGACGGCGAACTCCTCGCCGCCGTAGCGGGCGGCCACGTCGGTCCCCCGGCAGGTGTCGGCCAGCACCCGGCCGATCCGGGCCAGCACGGCGTCGCCCGCCTGGTGGCCGTGGTCGTCGTTGACCGCCTTGAAGTGGTCGACGTCGAGCACGACCAGGCCGCAGGACGTGCCGCGGCGGGCGGCGACGGCCACTTCCCGGTCGAGGGTCTCCTGGAACACCCGGCGGTTGGCCAGCCCGGTCAGGGCGTCGGTCCGTGCCAGGCGCTCGACCTCGGCCTGGAGGCCGGCGGTGCGCAGGGCGAGGGCGGCGTGGGCCGCCAGCCGGCCCAGCAGGGCCACGGTGCCGGCCGGGACGCGCGCGCCCCTGCCGCCGCCCCACTCCACGGCCACGGTGCCCAGGCTGCGGCCCTCGGCCACCAGGGGGACGACCACCACGTTGCCGGCGCCGGGCAGTGCCCGGGCCAGCACGGCGTCGCCGTCCCCGGCGAGCCGGCGGGCCAGCACCGGCGCCGCCCCGGCGCCGGGAAGGTCGGCGGTCGCCGGGCCGGAGGCCGCCTCCTCCAGGGTCCCGCCCGGGCCGAGCACGTAGGCCCGGGCGGCGTCGCCGCCGTCGCCGCCCAGGACCACCGCCGCCCGCCGGCGCCCGAACGCCTCGGCCACCGCCGCCAGGAGGGCGTGGGCCAGCTCGTTGGGGTGGCGGAGGGCCGCCATCGTCCCCGCCATGTCGGCCAGCACCCGCACGTCGGCCTTGCCCCGGCGCAGCTGGGCCTCGTTGAGCGACGAGAACCAGGCGGCGGCCACCGCCGTGACCAGCAGGGCGACGGTCACGGTGACCGCCGCCTGGTCGGCGGTGGGCGCGGGTCCCTCGTCGACGACCCCCGCCCGCTGGAGCCAGGAGACGGCGAACAGCAGCAGGGCGTGCCACAGGGCGGCCTTCAGGCCGGCCCGGAAGGACAGGAGCAGGGTGACGGCCACCACGTGCACCAGGACGAGGAACGACAGCACGCTGGCCGGCCCGCCGGTCAGGGACAGCACGGCGGCGAGGTAGGCGCCGTCGAGGAGGATGAGGGCGCCGACCAGCGCGCTCGCGCCCGGGCGCCGCCCGCGGCGGGCCAGCTCGACGACGCCCGACACGGCGGCGTAGCCGGCGCCCAGGGCGGCCAGGGCCGGGGCGCGGTCGTGGCCCAGGGGCCCGGGGAGCAGGGCGGGGACGGCCACGGTGAGGGCGGCCAGGGCCAGCCGGGTGAGCTGGAGCAGGGCGAGGCGCCGGTCCAGGGGCGCCAGGTCGCTGCCGTCGGGGGGGTGGGGCCGGCGGGCGCTCAGTGGAACTCCAGCAGCTCGTCGTCGGGCAGGGCGCCCGGCGGGGCCAGCCGCGGGTCGTCGCGGTCCAGGCGGCGCTGCACCACGAGGAACCCGGCCACGGCGGCGGCCAGCCCCAGCGGGAACGACAGCTCCCGACGGCCTCGGCGGCGGCCCGCCGCAGCCGCACGCCCAGGGGGGCGGGGCCGGCGACCCCGGACGGGTCACCGCCGGCGACCGGGGGGCCGGCGCCGGCGGGCGGGGCGGGCGCCGGTCCCGGTGACGGCGGGCCC
>JBKHXC010000310.1:0-1656 GCA_046566225.1 Acidimicrobiia bacterium | reverse complement strand
CACCTCGGCCTCGGCCCGGCCGCCCGAGGGAGCGGCGACGGCGGCGCCGCCCCGGGCGGCCGCCACCAGCACCGCCGCCTCGGCCCAGCCGGCGGCCCGGACGCAGGCCGACGTGGGCGGCCCGGCCACGTCCACCTCCTCCACGGCCAGGTCGGGGGCCACCGCCGCCACCGCGGCGGCCACGCCCGGCGTGCGGGCCACCCGCAGCACCCCCGAGCCGTCGGGGCGCACGCCCCCCGCCACCGGCGGGCGCTTGGGGCCGGTGCGCACCACGTCCTCCCGGGAGAGCAGGACCCGCACCGCCCGCCCGTGCTCGTCGGCCAACCGCCGGGCCGCCGCCGGCGCCACCGACGCCACCTTGCCCCCGAAGGCCCCGCCGTTGGCCAGGGGCGAGGCCGGCTCTCCGCCCGGCTCGCACCACGAGGCGTCCGGCTCCAGGTAGGCGGGCTCCACCCAGGTGGTGCGCAGGGTGAGGGCCCAGTCGCCCGGCGGCGGGGCCAGCGGGTGGGACAGGGCGAGGGTGGTGCGCCGTCCCTGGACCTTGCCCGCCCGGGCCCGGGCCTCGGTCAGGGTCTCCGCCACCGCCCACCCGCCCCGGCCGTCGGGCACGGCGACGAGGGCGTCCGCCGGGGCGGTGTCGTCGGCGAAGCCGCCCCCGCCCAGGGCGACGTGGGGGCCGACGTCCTGGGCGGCCCCCCCCTCCAGCGTCGCCCGGCGGCGGGCGGCATCGAGGTCTCGGGGAGCGGCCGGGGCGGGCGACCGGTGGCGGGCGAACGCCTCCTTGACGCCCAGCCACCCGGTGCAGCGGCACAGGTGGGCGAGCAGGGCGGTGTCCACGTCGGCGCCCCCCGACGCCGCCAGGGCGGCCAGGCGCACGACGATGCCCGGCGTGCAGAACCCGCACTGGCTGGCGCCCGCGGCGGTGAAGGCCTCGGCCCACGCCCGGCGCTCGTCGTCGGGGAAGCCGTCGAGGGTCGTGACCGTGCGCCCGGCCACCCGCCGGGCCGGGGTCACGCACGCCACCCGGGGCTGGCCGTCGACCAGCACCGTGCAGCACCCGCACTGGCCCTGGGGGGAGCAGCCGTCCTTGGGGCTGTGGGCCCCCAGCCGGTCCCGCAGCACCTCGAGCAGCGAGGCGCCGTCGTCGGCCACCGACACGTCGCGCCCGTCCACCCGAAGCGAGATCGCCACCCGCCCACGATAGGTTGGCCCCCGTGCCCCCCCTCAGCCGCCGCCGGTTCCTCCTGGCCGGCGCCGGGCTGGCCGGCCTGGCCGCCGTGGGCGCCTGCGGGCGTGGCGACGACGAGGGCCGGGCGGGCGCCGGCGGGGCGACGACCGCCGCTGGCGCCGGCCGGTTCAGCCTGGTGGTGGCCTCGTTCACCCACGTGGCCGGCATCGACCAGCGCCTCACCTTGGCCCTGCTCACCGCCCAGCGGTCGGGCCCGCTCCCCATCGAGGGGCCGGTGGAGGTGGCCATCGACGGCGCCCCGGTGGAGGCCACCCTCCACTCCGACGGCACGCCCCTTCCCTACCTGCTGGTCCGCCACCGCTTCGCCGACGCCGGGCCCGTCGAGGTGTCCGCCACCTACCGGGGCGAGACCGCCGAGGCGGGGGTGATGGTTTCGGCGGCCGACGAGGTGAAGGTGCCCTACCCGG
>JBKHXC010000309.1:0-6690 GCA_046566225.1 Acidimicrobiia bacterium | reverse complement strand
CCGAGGAGATCGACGGCGTCACCGGCGAGCTGCTCGGCAACTTCGCCCAGGCGTTCACCCACATCGGCCTGGTCAACGCGGCCCACGCCATCGCCGAGGCGGAGGCCGGCGCCCGACCCCGATGACGGCGGGACCGTTCAGCCCCCCACTGGCGGGCCCCGGCGACATCGCCCCGCCGACCGCCATCTCCGGGAAGGGTCCCCCGCCCGAGGCGGGCGTGCTGTGCGCGTCCGACTCCCGGGGGATGCTCTGCTCCGTGAACGACGAGGAGGAACGTCATGCCCCGTGCCATCGCCCGCCACGAGCTTCGCCGGCTGATCGACGAGTCCGCCCAGGTGGTCGAGGTCCTGCCGAAGCCCGAGTACGAGTGGGCCCACATCGCCGATGCCGTCAACATCCCGCTGAAGCAGCTCGATGAGGCCGGCGCGGCCCGCCTGGATCGGGGCCGCCCCGTCGTCGTCTACTGCAACGACCTGCAATGAGACATGAGCCCCCGGGCCGCGTGGCGGCTCGAGCGCCTCGGCTTCGCCTCCGTGTTCGACTACGAGGCCGGCAAGATGGACTGGCTCTCCTACGGGCTGCCCCACGGAGGGTCGGCCCTGCTCGCCGGCGACGTCGTCGACCGCTCGGTGGCCACCTGCGACCTCGACGCGCCTGTCGGTGAGGCGAGGACCACGGCGAGCGAGCATGGGGACGGGCTGTGCGTCGTGGTGGCGGACGGCGACGTGGTGATGGGAGTCCTGCGCGGCGAGGCACTGGAGGGCCCGGCCGAGCGGCGAGCCGAGCAGGCCATGAGCTTCGGCGTGAGCACGGTGCGACCCAGCGAGGACGTGGAGGCCCTCGTCGAGCGGATGAGCGGCGCCGGCGTGGACGCCATCCTCGTCACGTCCTCCGACGCCTGCCTCCTGGGCGTGCTGCGCCGGGCGGAGGCCGAGAGCGCCGCCCGCCACAGATCCCCCATCGCCCGTGGCGGGGCCGCCAGCCAACGATGAGGATCGCCGGCGGCCGCTCCCTGCCGCCGAAAGGCGGCCCACCGATGCTCGCGGTGTACTCGGCCGGGCTCGGGGTGCCTCGCTGCCCGCCCGCCATCGCCGGCGGCCGCCGGCCCGGCTCACCGGCTACGTGGAGCGGGCTCGGCGCCGGGCAGCCGGGCGCCGGCGGCGGCGCCCTCGGCGGGCCAGCTCCTCTCGTGCGGTGGCCGTGGCCGCCGCCGCCAGATGCCGTCCGGTCTCCGGCAGCGACCGCAGGAACTGCCGGTCGAGCACGCCCCCCGCCCGGTCTCCGAACGTACCGCGCGCCCCGGGGTCGTCTCCGGCGTCCGCCGGCTCGAACAGGTTGCTCGGCCGGTCGGCTCTGGGCGCTTCGCCGGTCTGCTGCGACGACACCCCGCTCTTCGCCGCGTAGTGGGACAGCACGCCGGGGGCCAGCTTGGCCCCCGCCACGATGAGCTTGTTCCAGCTCCCCACCACCTTGGCTCGCCGCCCGCCCAGGGCGGCCTCGACGATGAACTCGGCGCACACCTCGGGCTGGTAGATGGGGGGGACGGGCTGGGGATGCCTGGGCAGGCGCGACAGGCACCACTCGAACTGCGGGGTGTTGACCGCCGGCAGGTGGACCATCGAGATGGTGACGTTGCTGCCCTCGGCGAGCAGCTCGGCCCGCACCGACTCGGAGAAGCCCCGGCAGGCGAACTTGGCCCCGCAGTAGGCCGACTGGAGCGGGATGCCGACGAAGGCGAGCGCCGAGCCCACGTTGACGACGCGCCCCCGGTCCCGAGGCCGCATGCGCTCCAGGGCGGCCAGCGTGCCGTGCACCTGCCCCAGGTAGGTCACCTCGGTGGCCCGCTTGAACTCCTCTGGGCGCACGTCGCGGAACCAGGCGAAGGCGGTGGTCATGGCGTCGTTGACCCACACCGCGATCGGCCCCAGCTCCTGCTCGGCCCGCGAGGCGGCGGCGTCGACCTCCTCCCACGCCGCCACGTCCGTCGGGACCGCCAGCGGCCTCCCCCCGGCCTGCTCGACCTCCTTGGCGGCCGCCGCCAGGCCGGCGGCGCCACGGGCGAGCAGCGCGACGTCGAAGCCCGCCTGCGCCAAGGCACGAGCGGTGGCGCGGCCCACCCCCGCAGACGCGCCGGTGACCACGGCGACCGGTCGATCAGCTGGCATCGCCCTCTCTCCCTTCACCCGACCCGAGTGCCGCCCCGGCGTCGCCCGAGCCGCGCTCCTGTGCGCACCTACCCCCCGGCGGGGCGAGGGGAACGAGCGCGGCCCGGAGGTGGCCCGGCCGGGCCGGGGCGCCACGGTCCTGCGTCGCCCGCGGCGCTGTCGGGTAGGCGTAGATCATCTCGCCCAGGCGCTCGGCGGGTACCCGGGCGGGCGAGGGCGCCCAGTCGGCGGTGACCGACGAGTCCCCCGCCATGCCCGGCGTCGCCCTCCTCCCCCCCGGGCCCCATGCCGATGACGACCGCGTCTGCTCGTTCACTCATGGGTGGGGAACCCGCCCCGCCGGCCTCGGCCTTCCCGGCGGCCGGGAGGGCGCCGGTCTCACGCCGGCGATCCGGCCTGCCCGGCGTCGCCCTCCTCGGCCAGCCGCTCCCCGAAGGCCCGGAGGCGGTCCAGCCTCTGGGCGTCGATGTCGCGCCCCCGGCGGGCCAGGGCGTCCTTGATGGCCTGGTAGGTCTCGGCCTCCAGGCCGCACCGGCGGCAGTGCTCGAGGTGGCGCCCGACGCGCCGGGCCGTCAGGTCGTCGACGTGGCCGTCGAGGTAGCTCTGCAGGACCCGCGCCACCTCGGCGCAGGTGGCCTCCCGCCCCGCTCGCCGGCGCTGCACCCAGCCCCTCACGCCTTGCTCCTCCCCGGGGCCAGCCCGGCGGCGGCCAGGCGGCTCCTGATGCGCGTCCTCGCCCGGTGGAGGCGGCTCATGACCGTCCCCACCGGCACCCCGATGGCGCCGGCGGCCTCGCCATAGGTCAGCCCGTCGATGTCGACCAGCTCCACCACCTGCCGGAAGCGGTCGGGGAGGGCGTCGAGGGCGTCGACCACCACGGCGTCGAACGTCGCCCCCACCACCATGGCCTCCGGCGACCAGAGCCGTTCGCCGTCGGCGCCGCGGCGGGCGGCGGCGTCGGGGTCGTCGAGCAGGTCGGGGCGCCGGCGGCGGGTGCGGTTGACCTGGGTGTTGCGCATGATGGTCAGCAGCCAGGCCCGGGGGTGGCGGCCGTCGAAGCCGTCGATGGAGCGATAGGCCCGCAGCAGGGTGTCCTGCACCAGGTCCTCGGCGTCGGCCGGGCGGGGGACCAGCGAGCGCGCCACCCGCAGCAGCACGTCGATCTCGGGGACCACGTGGGTGGCGAAGGCCTCCCGCTGGCGTCGCTGGTGCGGAGCCGGTGGTGCCGCCATGAGTGGTGAACCCGCTCGCGCCCCGGCCCATTCCCGGAATGGCCGGCCGGCGTCAGCGGGTTCCCCGACCGTGAGCCGCCGCCAGCACCGCAGGCTGCGCCGGGCCGTCGACGCCTGGGTGGACGCCGAGCTCGACGAGGCCGAGGCCGCTGCGGTGGCCGCTCACCTGCGCAGGTGCCGGGGCTGCTCGTCGGCCGCCGAGACGGCCCGGCTCGTGAAGGAGTGCCTGCGGCGCCTGCGCCACGCCCAGCCCCCGCCCCTGGCGTCGGCGCGCCTGCGGCGCCTCGCCCGCGACCTGGCCGGGAGCTGAGCGCCGGATGCGCCCGGCACGCGGTGCTCACCGGTCCCCTCCGCCGCCACCGGGCGCCGTCAGTGCCAGGTGGCCCAGTCGGCCCCGCCGGCGATGCCGGCCGCGAACACCACGAAGGGCACCACGCCGGCCGCCACCACCACCCGGCGCTGGGGGAACCCGAGGCGGTGGAGGGCGACGCGGAAGCCCAGGGCGGCGGCCGCCACCACCAGCCACCACAGCGCCCGCAGCGCCCGCAGCGCCCGGGGCCAGGCGAGGGGGACGGCGTAGCGGGCCCAACCGGGCGCCGGGGAGTTGGCGGCCGTGCCCCCCCACCGCCTCCAGGGCCACGGCGGCGACGACCAGCGTGGCGCAGCCGAGGGCGGCGAGCCGCAGCCGTGCCGTCGCCCCGCCGGCGCCCGCCGTCGTCCTCCACGGGATGGGGAACACGACGGCGGCGTCGCCGATTCCCCATGCCCTGCCGCCCGGGACGGTCCCACACCGGCGGGAATGGCTTCCCCGCCCAGCGGGTTCCCCCGGCGCTTTCGCCATCGACCAAGGGGGACCAGTGAGAACAGCGGGCACGCCAGGGCGAACGGGGCTGGACCGGCGCCGGTTCCTCGGGTTGAGCGCCAGGAGGGGGCTGGGCCTGGCGCTGGTGGGCGGAGCGGCACCGGCGCTGCTGGCCGCCTGCGGGGGCGACGACGACCCCGCCGTGGGCGGCGCGGGGGAGGGTGGCACCACCACCTCGCCGGCCGAGGCCGCCGAGCAGGCCCGGGCCGTGGTGGGCGACGTGGTCGACTTCTCCCTGGAGCCCGACGGCCGGGAGGGGGCGTTCGGCTTCGTCACCATGGAGCTGCACCGGGGCGCCGTCGACGGCCGCGACGTCCACTTCGTGCGCACCGACGCCTCCGACGGCGACTTCGCCCGGGCCGAGGAGCTCGTCTTCGTCCCCAAGCTGGCCGGGCTGAGTGCCGACGGGCTCTCGGGAGCGGTCTACGTCTTCGACAACGGCGCATCGGGCCAGCCCAGCGTGTTCTCGTCCGAACCCGGCCGGGACGACTACACCCCGGCGTGGACGCTGCACCGGGTGCGCTTCAGCGCCGAGCCGCGACTGCTCACCTCGGTGGCCGACATCGACGACGCCCGCCGGGCGGGGGCGGTGTCGGTGGAGCGCACGGGGATCGTCGTCAACTACGGGGTGGTGAAGTGGTCGAGCGGCACGATGGCCGTCGACGACGAGAAGAAGGCCTACCTGGGCTCCGGCCAGCTCCTCGAGGAGCCCGACACCACCGCCGGGCGGGTGACGTTCAAGCTCTCCCAGTGCTACCCCGGCAACCGCTACTTCGTGCTCGACCACTCCATGGCGCCCATGGCCGAGATGACCTTCACCAACTTCGCCCCCCGGCTCCACGACGGCCCCACCGCGGCGGGCGCCACCGGGCGCACCAACGTGTTCATGAACGGCGTCGAGGGGCCGGGGCCCATGGGGTTCCAGCCCTCGGTGTTCGACTTCGCCGCCGGCCACCCGGCCTGGAGCCCGTACTGGGACCACTACGCCTACCGCTGGAGCGACGCGGCCACGCCCGGGCTGGTCACCACCCAGGCCCAGCTGTTCGCGGCGCGCGACGCCGGCCGGCTCGAGGAGTTCCCCGGGGTGCCCGACACCGACGGCGCGGTGTTCACCGTGAACTGCCCCGTCCCGGTGCTGGCGCCCAACGACTTCCGCCCCGCCTGAGGCCGGTCGGCGCCCGGCACCGCCGCCTCGCGGGGACCGGCCGGGCGCCGCCGGCGACCCGTCGAGCCGCGGTAGCCTCGGCTCGCCGTGAAAGGCGCACTGCTCGTCGCCCTCGTCATCGTCGTCGTCTTCACCGGCATCCCCGTGGTCATGGGGATGCCGGGGGCGGAGTGCGCCGACTGCGACCTCGGGTTCCTCCTCGCCGGCGCCTGCGTGGCAGTGCTGGCCGCCGCGGTGGGAGTCGCGCTCGCCCGCCGCAGCCAGCGGCCGCCGGCCCGGTCCGAGTCCCTCGCCGGCCTCCTCGCCACCTCCGGCCTCTACCGACCTCCACGCCGGGCCTAGGCGCGCCCCGGCGCGCCCGGCGCGCCGCCCCGGCGGCGTCGTCGCCGTGCTCGTGGGACGACGGAGGCATGGGCCACACCGACGAGAGGAACGCGACATGAGGTGCTTGAACTGGAGGGTGGTCGCCGCGGTGGCCGCCGTCGGCGTCGTGATCTACGCCCTCGCCCCGACGGCGGTCGCCGCCGCCGTCCCGCTGCTGGTCGTGGCGGCCTGCCCGCTGTCCATGCTGCTGATGATGCGGGCCATGGGGTCCCGGGCCGGCGGCACGCCCGAGCAGGGCGGCGGGACCGAGGGCGACGGGACCGAACGGGCGGACGCCCCGGGCGACGAGCTGCGCGGGAGGCGGTGACGGTGGCGACCAGGACCCGCTCACGCCGGCCGCCGCCGCGCCCCCCGGGGCGCGGCGGGCCACGCCGCTCGACGGGGTTCCCGACGTGGGCCGCGGTGGCCGCCGTGGTCGCCGTGGGGGTCGCCGTGGGGGTCGTCGCCGCCGGCCGGGAGTCGGGCACGGGCACGGGGCCGGGCGCCGGCGAGGGGCTGGCCCACGTGCACGGCCTCGGCGTCAACCCGGCCGACGGGGAGCTCTACGCGGCGAGCCACTTCGGGCTGTTCCGCGTCCCGGCCGGCGGCGGGGCCGAGCGGGTGGGGGAGGCCGTTCAGGACACCATGGGCTTCACCGTCGTGGGCCCCGACCACTTCCTGGCCAGCGGCCACCCCGACGTCGGCGACGAGCGACTGCGGGTGCCGGGCCGGCCCCCCCTGCTGGGGCTGGTCGAGAGCACCGACGGCGGGCGGTCGTGGGAGCCGGTGTCGCTGCTGGGCGAGGCCGACTTCCACTCCCTGGTCGCCGCCCACGGCAACGTGTACGGCTACGACGCCACCGGCGGGCGGCTCATGGTCAGTCACGACGGCAGGGTGTGGGAG
>JBKHXC010000308.1:0-1671 GCA_046566225.1 Acidimicrobiia bacterium | reverse complement strand
GGCGGGTGCGGCAGGCTGTGCCGGTGACCCGGGAGGCCGCCGCCCGCCCCTTCGCCGTCCGGCCGGCGGCGGCGGCCGACGTGGCCGGCACCGTCGAGCTCTTCGTGGCGGTGGCGGGGGAGGGGAGGTGGATCGGCCGCGAGGTGGTCGACCGGGCCGAGCGCCACGCCGAGCTCACGGCCGCGCTGGCGTCGGCGGACAATGCCCAGCTCGTGGCCGAGGCGGGTGGCGAGGTCGTCGGCCACCTGGGGGCCACGCTGCGGCCCTACGGCGTGGCCGAGCTGGGGATGATGGTGGCGGCGGCCTGGCGGGGCGTGGGCGTGGGCGGCGCCCTGCTGGGGGCGGGGATCGACTGGGCCCGGGGGGCGGGCGCCCACAAGGTCGCCCTCCAGGTGTGGCCGCACAACGAGGCCGCGCTCCGCCTGTACCGCCGGTTCGGCTTCGTGGAGGAGGGCCGGCTCCGCCGCCACTACCGGCGGCGCAACGGCGAGCTGTGGGACGCGGTGGTCATGGGGCTGCTCCTGGACGAAGGTTCGCGGCCAGGGCGCTAGCAGTCGGCGGGGGCGTGCAGCCGGGCCCGGCCGAGGTCATCGGCGGTGTTCACGTTGAACAGCTCGTCGCCGTGGACGGCCATGGTGGCGGCGCCCAGCTCGTCCAGCAGCGTCGTCATGCGCCGGACCCCGCGGGCCAGGAGCCGCTCGCACGCCTCCAGGGCGGCGGCCCGCGGGTAGCGGGCGCACAGGGGTTGGGGCCGGGAGTCGGCGGCGGCGACGGCGTGGCCGGGCGGGGCGGCGATCAGGCGGTCCAGCACGGGGCCGGCGAAGGGCAGGTCGCAGGCCAGGACCACCACGTCGTCGGCGTCGAGGTGCTCCAGCCCGGTGGCGAGGGCGTTCATGGGCCCCCGGACGCCCTGGCGGTCGACCACCACGGGCACGCGGAGGCGTGGGAGGGGGACCTCGGGCCGCGACACCACGACGACGTCCAAGCCGCGCGCCACCATCTGGTCGACCGCCCGCTCGACCAGCGTGCGCCCCCGCATCACCACCGCCGCCTTGGAGCGGCCCAGCCGGGTGCCGCTGCCCCCGGCCAGCACCAGGCCGGCGATCCGGGGGTCGGCGGCCATGGCGCGACGCTACCGCCCGCTCCCGAGTAAATAGGTCACCGAAACGGTGACCTATTTACTCGGGAGGGCGGTTGTCGGCCGGCGGCGCCTGGTTCGGCCGCCGGCCGTCCGTGGGGTAGGGTCCGGGTCACCAGCGAAGGTGGCGCTGTCGGGTGGATCGGCGGGGTCGTGCCATGGCTCCGGGTGGTCGCCGGCGGGCCGCCGCGACCGACGGAGGCGACTCGTGACCACCACAGGCCCGCCCAGCCCCCGCCCGCCCGGGCGCCGAGGTGATCGTGGCGCTCCACTCGACCAACGGGGACTCCATCGCCGACCTGTCCCGCTGCCGTGGCGCGCTGGACCGCCGGCGGGGGCCGCTGGTGGTCTTCGTGGGCAATGAGCTCAACCTGCCGGCGGTGCCGCTGGCGCCCAAGATCGCCCTGCTGGCCGACCTGGGCGCCGAGATCGTGGCCACCCAGGTGCTCCAGGAGGCCGGGGAGTGGCTCTACGGCGGGCGCACGAGCGCCAAGGTGGTGAGCCTGCCCCACGCCCTCAACCCCGAGGCGTTC
>JBKHXC010000307.1:0-33972 GCA_046566225.1 Acidimicrobiia bacterium | reverse complement strand
GGGCATCGGCAAGTCCACCCTCCTCCTCCAGGCGGCGGCCGCCATGGCCGCCGCCGGCGCCTGCTGCCTGCTGGCGACGGCCGAGGAGTCGGGCCAGCAGGTGCGGCAGCGGGCCGAGCGCATGGCGGCCGTGGACCCCGGCCTGTGGCTGGTGGCGGAGACGTCGCTGCCGGCGGTCCTGGCGGCGGTCGACGAGGTGCGCCCCGACGTGGTGGTGGTGGACTCCATCCAGACCGTGTTCGACCCCGACGTGGCCTCGGCGCCCGGCTCGGTCGCCCAGGTGCGCGAGTGCGCGGCCCGGCTGGTGGCGCTGGCCAAGGAGCGGGGGCTGGCCACCGTGCTGGTGGGGCACGTGACCAAGGAGGGCGCCCTGGCCGGCCCCCGGGTCCTGGAGCACGTGGTGGACACCGTGCTGTCCTTCGAGGGCGAGCGCCACCACTCGCTGCTCCTGCTGCGGGCGGTCAAGCACCGCTTCGGGGCCACCGGGGAGCTGGGGCTGTTCGAGATGGCGGGCACCGGCCTGGTCGGCGTGCCCGACGCCGGCGCCCTGTTCCTGGCCGACCGCCGCCCCGGCGTGCCCGGCTCGGTCGTGGTCCCCGCCATGGAGGGCCGGCGGCCGCTGCTGGTGGAGGTCCAGGGCCTGGTGTCGCCCACCGAACTCCCCATGCCCCGCCGGTCGGCCCAGGGCCTCGACGGCGGCCGCCTGGCCCTGGTCCTGGCCGTCCTCGCCGAGCGGGCCGGGATGACGTTCGGCAAGGCCGACGTCTACGCCTCGGCCGTGGGAGGCGTGCGGGTCACCGAGCCCGCCGCCGACCTGGCCGTGGCCCTGGCGCTGGCCTCGGCCCGCACGGGCGTCGCCCTCCCGCCCGACCTGGTGGCCTGCGGCGAGGTGGGCCTGGGGGGCGAGCTGCGCCAGGTCGCCTCGGCCGGGCGGCGGCTGGCCGAGGCCGGGCGGCTGGGGTTCCGGCGGGCCATGGTTCCGCCCTCCTCGCCGGAGGCCGCCTCCGGCCTGCGCGTGGTGCGCCCGGCCACCCTGGCCGAGGCCCTGGCCGCCCTCGGCATCCCCTCGCCGTGCCGGCAGTAGCATCGCGCCGTGCTCAGCCGGCGCAGTACGGCCATGACCGAGGCCCTGGGCGCCGTGGCACCCGGGCGCCCACTGCGCGAAGGCCTCGACCGCATCCTGCAGGCCAACATGGGCGCCCTCATCGTCGTCGGCGACGGGCCCGAGGTCCTGGCCATCTGCTCGGGCGGCTTCCTGCTGGACGCCGAGTTCAGCCCCCAGCGGCTCTCGGAGCTGGCCAAGATGGACGGCGCCATCATCCTGGCCTCCGACGCCAGCCGCATCGCCCGGGCCAACGTGCACCTGGTGCCGAACCCCAACGTGCCCACCTCGGAGACCGGCACCCGCCACCGCACGGCCGAGCGGGTGGCCCGCTCGGTGGACGTCCCCGTCATCTCGGTGTCGGAGGACATGTCGATCATCGCCGTGTACCGCCACGACCGGAAGCACCCGCTCGAGCTGGTGCCCCGGCTGGTCACCCGGGCCAACCAGGCCCTCCAGACCCTGGAGCGCTACAAGACCCGGCTGGACGCGGTGAGCGGCGCCCTGTCGGCGCTGGAGGTGGAGGACCTGGTCACCGTCCGAGACGTCGTCACCGTGCTCCAGCGGGCGGAGATGGTGCGGCGCATCGCCGAGGAGATCGACGGCTACATCGTCGAGCTGGGCACCGACGGCCGGCTGGTGCTGCTCCAGCTGGAGGAGCTGATGGGCGGCGTGGAGGACGACCGCCGGCTGGTGATCAAGGACTACTACCAGGACCGCCCCCGCTGGCGCCTCGACAAGGCCATGGAGGCCCTGTCGGCCCTGACCACCGAGGACCTGCTGGACCTCAAGTCGGTGGCGGGGGTGCTGCACCTGCCGGCCGACTCGGCCGAGCTGGAGGCCGGGGTCCAGCCCCGCGGGTACCGGCTCCTGTCGAAGATCCCCCGCCTGCCCGAGTCGATCATCGAGAACATCGTCGCCCGCTTCGGCACCCTCCAGAAGGTGCTGCGGGCCGGCACCGACGAGCTCGACGACGTGGACGGCGTGGGCGAGGTGCGGGCCCGGGCCATCAAGGAGGGCCTCTCCCGCCTGGCGGAGACGTCGATCCTGGACCGCTACGCGTGAGGGTCACGCTCCCCTCGGGCACCCCGGCCGAGGTGGCGACCCCGGGGGCGGCGCCGGCGAGGGGCGTGGTGGTGGCCCCCGACATCATGGGGCTGCGCCCGCTGTTCGACGACCTGTGCGCCCGCCTGGCCGCCGACCACGGGTGGGCGGTGTGCGCGGTGGAGCCCTTCCCCGGCCGCGAGGACCTGCCCCGCGAGGAGCGGGAGGTCGGGTCCAACGACGACGACCGCCTGGTCGGCGACCTGGTGGCGGGGGCCGACCACCTGGGCGTGGAGCCGGTGGCCGTGCTCGGCTTCTGCCAGGGCGGCATGTGGGCGCTCAAGGCGGCGGCCAGCGGCCGGTTCGACAAGGCGGTGGCGTTCTACGGGATGATCCGGGTGCCCTGGGCCCGCCCCGGCCACGCCCAGCCCATCGACCTGCTCGCCCGGCCCGGGCGCTGCCCGGTGCTCGCCATCGTTGGCGGCCTCGACGCGTTCACGCCCCCGGAGGACGTCGCCGAGCTGGCCGCCCTGCCCGGCGTCGAGATCGCCCGCTACCCCGAGGCCGAGCACGGCTTCGCGCACGACCCCTCCCGCCCCGCCCACCGCCCCGACGACGCCGCCGACGCCTGGCGGCGGGCGGTGGCCTTCCTGAGCTGACGTCCCGGAGGGCGTGGGGCGGCCGGTAGCGCTCAGCGGGCCCGCCCGGCCAGGCGGGCGGGGTCCAGGACGCGGTAGCGCCGGCCCGACTGCTCGAGCCACCCCAGCCGCACGAAGCCGGCGATGGCCTTGTTGACCCGCTCGCGCGACGCCCCGATCATCCCCGCCAGCTCCTCCTGGGTCAGCGACGGCGAGAACCGGCCGTCCGGCCCGGCCAGCTCCAGCAGGCGCTTGGCCGTGCGCCCGGGGACGTCGAGGAGCATGGCATCGGCCAGCGTCTCGTCGGTGGCGCGGAGTCGCCCGGCCAGCAGGGCGACGACGGCCCACAGGGCCCGGGGGTCGGCCTCCAGGGCCTGCCGGACGGCGGGGTAGGGGACCTCCAGCAGCCGGCAGGCCTCGAGGGCGCGGGCCTGCCCCGAGCGGCCGCCGCCGTCGAAGAGCCCCATCTCGCCGAACACGTCGCCCGGCTCCATCAGCGCCACGACGGAGTCGCGGGCGCCCTCGCCCGCCCGCTTGACGATGGCCACCCGCCCCGACACCACCACGTAGACGGCGCCCGCCTCGTCGCCCTGGTCGAACACCGCCTCGCCCCGCCGGGCCTCGACGGGCCGGGCCGACGCCGCCACCTCGGCGAGGCGGTCCTCGCCGAGCACCGCGAACAGCGGGCAGCAGGCCAGGAGGGCGGCGGGCATCGGCGGCGAAGCGTAGGCCCGCCGGTGGGGGTCGCGGTCGAGTTGTCCGCTCTCGGGCGGCCCTTGTACCCTTGGCCCATCCCTTCTTCGTCCAACCGGGAGCGGCATGCCTGAAACTGCGTTCGGCGTCGGTGACAAGGTCGTGTACCCCCACCACGGGGCGGCGGTGATCGAGAAGCGGGAGCAGAAGGAGGTCTTCGGGGAGACCAGGGAGTACCTGGTCCTCAAGCTGGCCTACGGCGACCTCACGCTGATGGTGCCCTGCGACAACACCGACGAGGTCGGGCTGCGCGAGGTCATCAACGACGAGGAGGTCGAGGAGGTGTTCGCCGTCCTTCGCAAGAAGGAGGCGCGGATGCCCACCAACTGGTCGCGCCGCTACAAGAACCACGTCGAGAAGCTGAAGTCGGGCGACATCTACCAGGTGGCCGAGGTCGTGCGGAACCTCTCGATCCGCGACAAGGACAAGGGGCTGTCGGCCGGGGAGAAGCGGATGCTCACCCGGGCCCGCCAGATCCTGGTGTCCGAGCTCACCTTCGCCATCGGGGTGACCGAGGAAGAGGCGGAGCAGAAGCTCAACGACGCGCTGCCGTAGCCCCGGCCGCGCTCCAGCGGCCTCCCCCGGGGGCCGATAGGGATTGCGTGTTCGTCGAGGTGGTCCGGCTGTTCATCGTCTTCCTGGCCACCGCCGCCGGCTTCGCGGTGGGCGACGGGCGGGGCGCCCCCGACCCGGGGACGGGGGCGATCGTGGGCGCCACCCTGGGGGCGTGCGTGGGCTACGTGGCCGGCGGCGTCCTCGGCCGGCTGCTCGACGTCGCCATGGGGGCGGCCGAGCGCCGCATCGACACCGCCCCCGCCCACCGGCTCCTGGCCGGCGGGGTGGGGTCGGTGGTCCTCGGCGGCCTGGCCGGGGTGGTGGTGCTGCCCGCCGCCTTCGTGTTCCCGCCCCAGGCCGGGTGGTCCGCCGTCGGCCTGGTCGTGTGGGTGGGCGCCTTCCTCGGCTTCCGCCTCGGCGCCCGCAAGAGCGACCAGCTCCTGGCCATGGCCGGGCTGTCCTCCCGCCCGCTGGTGCGGGCCACCTCCTACGGTGGCGGCGAGGCGGCCGGGGTGGTCGTCGACGCCGCCACCGTGGTGGACGGCCGGCTGCTGGCGCTGGCCCGGTCCGGGTTCCTGCGCGACGCGGTGCTCGTCCCCCGCTTCGTGCTCGACGACCTGGAGGCCATCGCCGCGTCGTCCGACCCGGCCCGCCGCCGCCGGGGCCGGCGGGGCCTGGAGATCCTCGACGCCCTGCGGGGGCAGCCGGGCGTCACCGTCCACGTGCTCGACGACGAGGTGCCCGAGCACGACGACGCCGACGCCCGGCTGGTCGCCCTGGCCCGCCGGCTGGGGGCCGGCCTGCTGGTCCTCGACGACGGCCTGGTGCGGGCCGCCGAGCTCCAGGGCGTGCGCTGCCTGAGCCTGCGCCGCCTGGCCGACGGCCTGCGCCCGGTGTACCTGCCCGGGGAGCGGGCCCGCCTCCCCATCGTGCGCGAGGGCCGGGAGCCGGGCCAGGGCGTGGGCTTCCTGGAGGACGGCACGATGGTCGTCGTCGGCGGCGCCGCCGACCTGGTGGGCTCCGAGGTGGACGTCCGCATCACCAGCAAGGTGGAGACGTCGGTGGGGCGGATGCTCTTCGCCTCCATGGCGGCCGACGGGTAGGGCGTCGACCTCATTCGTTCGCCCCGTTCCAACATCGACCGAGATGGAGTGGGCGAGGCGGACGAACGAGGCCGATGCGTCGGTCCGTGGCCGCACTCGCCGCCGCCGGCGGCCTCTCCGGCTGCGGACACCGGAAGGGACAGGGCGGAGGCGGCGCGAGCTCTGCTCGCCCGCCGGAGCACGATCCAACTCGACCGAATGGAGTGAGCGGAGCGAACGAATGAGGTCGACACTCGCCGGCCGGCGCCCCGCGGGGCGAGGAGGGGCGGGTGAGCGTGTGGACCATCGTGGTGGCGGCGGGCGGGTCCACCCGCTTCGGCCGCCCCAAGCAGTACGCCGCCCTGGGCGGGCGCCGGGTGCTCGACTGGTCGCTGGCCGCCGCCCGGGAGGCGAGCGACGGGGTCGTCCTCGTCGTCCCCCCGGAGGCCGCCGGCCGCCCCGAGCCGGCGGCCGACGCCGTGGTGGCCGGCGCCGCCACCCGGTCGGGCTCGGTGCGCCGGGGCCTGGCCGCGGTGCCCGCCGGGGCCGAGGTGGTGGTCGTCCACGACGCCGCCCGGCCGCTGGCCACCCCGGCCATGGTCCGGGCCGGCGTGGAGGCGGTGCGGGGGGGCGCCGGGGGCGCGGTGTGCGCCGTCCCCGTGACCGACACGGTGAAGGAGGTCGACGGCACCACCGTGGTGGGGACCCTCGACCGCACCAGACTGTGGGCCGTGCAGACGCCCCAGGCCTTCCGGGCCGCCGCCCTGCGGGCCGCCCACGAGGGCGAGGGCGAGGCCAGCGACGACGCCGCCCTGCTCGAGGCGGCGGGGACGCCCGTCGTGGTGGTGCCCGGCGGGCCGGGCAACCTCAAGGTCACCGTGCCCGCCGACCTGGTCGTGGCCGAGGCGTTCGTCGGGACGCCGCCCCGGGTGGGCCAGGGGTTCGACGTCCACCGCTTCAGCGACGACCCGGCCCGCCCCCGGGTCCTGGGCGGCGTGGTGCTCGGGGGCGAGCGGGGGCTGGCCGGGCACAGCGACGCCGACGTGGTGGCCCATGCGGTGGCCGACGCCCTGCTCGGGGCCGCCGGGCTGGGCGACCTGGGCCGGCACTTCCCCGACGACGACCCGGCGTGGGCCGGCGCCGACAGCCTGGGCCTGCTGGCCGAGGTCGCTCGCCGGGTGGCGGAGGCGGGATGGCGGCCGGCCAACGTCGACTGCACCGTGGTGCTGGAGCGGCCCCGGCTGGCGCCCCACCGCGACGCCATGGAGAAGGCCCTGGGCGCCGCCGTCGGGGCGCCGGTCAGCGTGAAGGCGGCCCGGGCCGAGGGGCTGGGGGCGGTGGGCCGGGGCGAGGGCGTCGCCTGCACCGCGGTGGCCCTGGTCGTGCGCCGATGACCGCCCGGTCGCCCCGCCGGTGACGCCCCCCGCCGGCCGCCGGCCCTCCCGCCCGCCGCCCCGCCGCCGCCCCCCGGCCGGCCCTGCCGGCCCCCCCGGGGCCCGCCGGCCCCGGGGCCGCGACCCCCGGGGCCTGGGCGGCGAGCAGGTGGAGGGGCGCCGCGCCGTGCGCGAGCTGCTGGCCGCCGGCCGCCGGCGGGTGCGCGAGCTGTCCGTGGCCGAGGGCCTGGACCCGTCTCCCGTGCTGGCCGAGATCCTCGACCTGGCGGCCGCCGCCCGGGTGGCGGTGCGCACGGTGGGCCGGGGCCGGCTCGACGGCATGGCGGCCACCGACGCGCCCCAGGGCGTGGTGGCCCGGGCCGCCCCGCTGGCCGAGGCCGACCTCGAGGAGCTGGCCCGGCCCGGCGGCGGCGAGCCGCCGTTCCTGCTCCTGCTCGACGGGGTGACCGACCCCCACAACCTGGGCGCCCTCCTCCGCACCGCGGCGTGCGCCGGCGCCACCGGCGCGGTGCTGCCCCGCCACCGGGCGGTGCACGTCACCCCCACCGTGGCCAAGGCGGCGGCCGGGGCGATCGAGCACCTCCCCATCGCCGTGGTCCCCGGGATGCCGACCGCCCTCGCCGCCCTGGGCCGGGCCGGGGTGTGGACGGTGGGGCTCGACGCCGGGGCCGCCCAGAGCGTGTTCGACCTCCCGCTGGGGCCCGAGCCGGTGGCGCTGGTCCTCGGCGCCGAGGGCGGCGGGCTGTCCCGGCTCGTGCGCCGGCGCTGCGACGTGGTGGCCGGCATCCCCCAGCGGGGCGCGCTGGCGTCGCTGAACGTGGCGGCGGCGGGGGCGGTGGCCTGCTTCGAGCTGGCCCGCCGCCGCGCCCGCTAGCGCGCCGAGCTCGTCCGCTCGCTCCGCCCGGGCCGGGGCGCCCCGCCGCGGATCTTCGCGGCATTGGTCCACCGCCCTCCCGGTTCGCACCCCGGGGCCACGGCCGGGGCGCCGGCCGGGCCATTGACACCCGGGGGGGCCGTAGCTACAAATGACTAGTCCTACCCGCAAGCCCTCGTCGCAAACCGCAGTACTTCGGACTCTCTTCACACCACCGCAGGAGCACACCAGATGCCGACCCGCTGTGACCTGGCCCTCGTCGAGCTGGCCGACGCCGAGCTCGTGCGGAGGTACCACGCCGGCGAGGCCGGCGCCCTGCTGGCCCTGCTGGAGCGCTACCGCCGCTTCGCCAGGGTCAGGGCCCGCAGCTACTTCCTGGCGGGCGGCGACACCGACGACATCGAGCAGGAGGGGATGATCGGGCTGTTCAAGGCGGCGCGGGACTTCCGGCCCGACCGGGAGTCGTCCTTCCGGGCCTTCGCCGAGCTGTGCATCACCCGCCAGGTCATCAGCGCCGTGAAGTCGGCCACCCGCCACAAGCACCGGCCGCTCAACCAGTACGTGTCCCTCTCCGGCGCCCGGGGCGGCGAGGACGCCGGCGAGCGCTCGCTGGAGGACGTGCTGGACCCGCTGGCCGTGCCCGACCCGGCCGACACGGTCGTCTCCAACGAGCGCCTGGCCGCCATGCGCCGCTCCATCGGCGAGGCGCTGTCGGGCCTGGAGGTGGACGTGCTGCGGCTGTACGTGGAGGGCAAGTCGTACCAGGAGATCAGCGAGCAGCTGGGCCGCCACGTGAAGTCGATCGACAACGCCCTCCAGCGCATCAAGCGCAAGCTGGAGGGCCACCTGCGCGACGACGAGGCCCCGCCGGCCCGCCTGCCGGCCTGACCGCCCGCCGGCAGCGGGCGTCGGAAGGGCAGCGGAGGAGAGCCCGAGGTGGGACTCGAACCCACGACCTGACGCTTACAAGGCGCCTGCTCTGGCCCTCTGAGCTACTCGGGCGGACCGGGCCCCAAGGGTAGGGTCCTTGAACTGGCGGTGGCCGGCTGGCAGGCTGCCCGGGATGCCGCTCTCCGATCGCGACCGCTCGATCCTCGACTTCGAGCGCATCTGGTGGACGCTGCCCGGCCCCAAGGAGCTCGCCATCCGGGCCCGCCTGGGCCTGTCGCCCACCCGGTACTACCGCGCCCTGGCCCGGCTCATGGAGTCCGGCGAGGCCGAGGCGTACGACCCCCTGGTCGTGCGCCGGCTCCGCCTGCACCGCGACCGCCGCCGCCGGGCGCGCTACGAGGGCCGTGCGGACGGGCGGCCCCAGATCCGGTGAGGAACGTGCGGCGGGCCGGCCACGCCGCCCAGGACGGGTCCTTCGGGCGCTCGGCCGGCATGGCCGCCGGGCGGGGCGCCGTCCTGCTGGCCGTGGCCGTGATCCTCGGCGTCGTGCTGCTCAACGCCGCCGACGACCCCGGCCCCGACCGGGTGGCGACGGGCGCCTCGGGGGACGACGGGGAAGGCTCGGGGGGCACCACGACCACCACGCTGCCTCCGACCACGCTGGCCACGGTGCCGCCCCGCCCGCCGGCCGAGGTCAAGGTGCTGTCCACCAACGGCACGGCGGTCAAGGGCGTGGCCGGCCGGGCTCGCGACCTCCTCCAGGCCCAGGGCTACAACGTGCTGGCGCCCACCGACGCCCAGAGGGCGACGGCGAGCAACGTCTTCTTCACCTCGGCCGAGTTCGAGCGGGAGGCGCAGGCGGTGGCGGCCGCCCTGGGGCTGCCGCCCACCGTGGTCGCCCCCTACCCGACGGCGCCGCCCGTGCCCGTGGCCGACGCCAAGGGCGCCAACGTCGTCCTCGTCGTCGGCCCCGAGCTGGCCCAGCAGCTCTCCACCACCACCACCACGGCCGCCCCGGCCACCACCGGGGCCACGGCGACGACCCGCCCCTGACGGGGCTCCGCCGCGTCAGCCGACGCGGCGGGTGGTCGACTCGACGTCGAGGGCCAGCGTGCCGGCGACGGGCACGCCGCCGACGCCGTCGGGTGGGAGGAGGGTGAGGCGGTAGCGGCCCGTCGTACGGGCCCGCACGGAGTGCACCACCGCGTCGTCGAGGTCGTAGGCCACCCGGGCGGTGGTGGCGAGCGACCCGTCCAGCTCCAGGCGCCCGGCGTCGCCGTCGGCGTGGCGCCGCACCGGCAGGCGGTAGTCGCTGTGCACCCGGGCCAGGCGGCGGCCGCCGGCCGCCTCCAGGGCGACCAGGCGCCCCTCCCCGGCCAGGCGGGCGGGCACCGGCGCGGCCAGCGCCACGGGGGCGTCGATGGCCCACCGGTCGCCCGGCGCCAGGTCCCGTCCCGGCGGCACCCCGGCCGCTCCCGGGAAGAGCTCGGAGAGGCCGAGGTCGGCGGTGGCCGCTGCCCCCCCGGTCTGGCGGACCTCGACCGGGCGCCCGCGGCCGTCGAGGCGGACGAGGAACGCCGAGGCGGGCCCGTCCCGCTCGCTCAGGTGGACCTCGACGGTGCTGCCGTCGCCGTCCGACTCCAGGACCTCGTGGCGGGCCATCAGGACGGTCCGGTCGACGGCGCGGCGCGCCTCGCCGCCCCCGATGGCCGTGACCGACTCGGCCCGCACCTCGATCCGGTACTCGGCCCGCTCCCCGGTGGCCGGCACGAACCGCAACCGCACGGTGTCCTCGGCGCAGGCGGCCGGGACCAGGGCGGCCACCGCCATGGCACCCGTCACCCACGCCCGCCCGACCCGGCCTCCCACCCCGCCGAGGGTAGGGGGCCGGCGACGACGACGGCGGCCGCCCTCGGCGGGCGGTACGGTCGGCGTCGGTGGACGGACCGGGCGACGAGCTCCTCGACCCGATCAGGCGGGACCCGGACCGGGCCGCCATCCTCACCGACTTCGACGGGACCCTGGCCCCCATCGTCGACGACCCCACGGCGTCGCGCCCGCTCCCGGCGGCGGTGGAGGCCCTCCACCGGCTGGCCGGCCGCTACCGGCGGGTGGCCGTCGTCTCCGGCCGGCCCGCCGCGTTCCTCGCCACCCACCTGGACCTCGCCCGCCGGCCGCCGGCGGCCGGCCGGGGGCTGGTCGCCGTGGGCCTGTACGGGCTGGAGCGGGCCGACGGCCGCCGGGTGGTGACCCACCCGGCGGGCGCCGACTGGCGGGCGGTGATCGCGTCGGCGGCCGACCGGGCGGACGCCGAGGCGCCGCCCGGGGTGATCGTGGAGCGCAAGGGCCTGTCGCTCGTGGTCCACTACCGCACGGCGCCGACGGAGGCGGCGTGGGCCCGGGCGTGGGCCGCCGGCGAGGCGCGGCGCACGGGGCTGGCCCGCCACCCGGCCCGCATGTCCGAGGAGCTGCGCCCGCCGGTGCCGGTGGACAAGGGCACGGCGGTGGCCGAGCTGGCCGAGGGCCTGGGCGCGGTGTGCTTCTTCGGCGACGACCTGGGCGACCTGCCGGCGTTCGAGGTGCTCGACGGGCTGGCCGCCGCCGGCGTGTCGACCCTGAAGGTGGGGGTGCGCAGCGAGGAGGCGCCGGCCGCCCTTCTCGACGCCGCCCACGCCGTGGTCGACGGCCCCGCCGGCGTGGCCGCCGTCCTCAGCCGCCTCTCGGCTCCCCCGGCGAACGGGCGCGGTCGCTGACGGCGGCAAGCTGGTCGCCCAGCCAGTCCACCGGCGTGCGCCGGCCGGCGGCGGCCCGCAGCCCGGCGGCCCTCGCCGCCCGCTCCCCGGCGCCCATGGCCAGGGCCCGCCCGAGGGCGTCGGCCGTCCCCGCCACGTCGTAGGGGTTCACGGCCAGCGCCGAGTCGCCCACCACCTCGCAGGCGCCCGCCTCGCGGCTGAGGACCAGTACCCCGTCGCGCTGGTTGACGCAGGGCCCCTCCAGGGCCACCAGGTTGAGCCCGTCGCGCACCGGGTTCACCAGCAGCACGTCGTAGCGGCGCAGGGCGGCCAGCGAGGCGGGGAACGAGTCGGCGGCGTCGAGCAGGATCGGGTTCCACGACGGCGTCGACCAGGTGTCGTTGATGCGGGCCGCCAGCGCCTCGACCTCGTTGCGGTAGGCGAGGTACTCCGGCAGCGAGTCCCGCGACGGGTAGAGGGAGGCGGCGAAGACCACCTGCTCCCGCCACGCCGGCTCCGCCTCCAGCAGCGCCTCGAAGGCCAGGAACCCGCGCAGGATGTTCTTGGACAGCTCGATGCGGTCGACGCGCACGACGAGGCGGCGGTCCCCGACCTGGCCCTCCAGCTCGGCCAGGTGGCGGTCGCACTCCGGCGACGCCACCGCCGCGCCCAGGTCGGCGGCGTCGACGGCGGCGGGGGCGACGAAGGTGGGCGGTGGGGCGCCGAGCACCTCGACGGCGCACGCCTCGAAGGCCCGGGCCCAGCGGGCCGAGTGGAACCCGCAGGCCGACGAGGCCCCCATCCCCCCCAGCAGCTCGGCGGCCGCCGGCTCGGGCAGCACCCGCAGCGAGGTCGGCCCGCAGAACGGCGTGTGGTGGAAGTACACCGTCTCCAGGTCGGGCCGCAGGTCGGCCAGCGCCGGTGCCACCAGCGGCAGGTGGTAGTCGTGGACGAGCACCGTCGCCCCCTCGCCGGCCTCGCCGGCCACCACCTCGGCGAAGGCCCGGTTCACGTCGCGGAACGCGGCCCACGCCTCGTGCCAGCGCCGGTCGATGCGCGGCCGGCGGGGGAGGTCGAACAGGCCGTGGTGGAGGAACCACAGCGTGCCGTTGGCGATGGTGTCGTAGTACTGGCGGTAGGCGGCCGGCTCGACGACCAGCGGGTGCAGCCGGAACCCCTCGGCCTCCACCACGCCGCGGGCGGCGGCCACCCGGTCGGCGTCGGAGAGGGCGCCTGCCACCCACAGGGCGCCGGTGCCCGCCACCGCCGGGCCCAGGCTGGAGACCAGCCCGCCCCCGCCCCGGCGCGGCACCGGCTCGCCGTCGGGCCCGAGGCGGAACGAGAGCGGTCCCCGGTTGGAGACGATGACCAGCTCGGGTCGGCCCATGCCGGGTGGCACGATACCCGGGTGCCGCACGTGGTCGCCGCGCCCGACAAGTTCCGGGGGACGGCCACCGCCGCCGAGGTGGCCGACGCCGTGGCCCGGGCGGCGGCGGCGTGCGGGTGGACCTGCGACCGGGCACCCGTCGCCGACGGGGGCGAGGGCACGCTGGAGGCGGTGGGGGGGAGGGTGCGCCGGGCCCGGGTGCGGGGCCCGCTCGGCGAGGCGGTCGAGGCCGAGTGGCGGATGCTGGATCCGGAGGCACCCGGCGCCCGCGCCGCCGTTTCCACCGCCGTCGTGGAGGCGGCCCGGGCCGCCGGCCTGGAGCTGGCCGGCGGGCCGGAGTGGAACGACCCGATGCGGGCGTCGACGGCGGGGGTGGGCGACCTGGTCGTCGCCGCCCTGGCCGCCCGCCCCCGGCGGGTCGTGGTCGGGGTGGGCGGGTCGGCGTCCACCGACGGGGGCCTGGGCTGCCTCAGCGCCCTGGAGCCCCACGCCCGCCTGGCCGGGGTGGAGCTGGTCGTGGCGTGCGACGTGACGACCGCCTTCGTCGACGCGGCCGAGGAGTTCGCGCCCCAGAAGGGGGCCACGGCGGCGCAGGTGGCCCTGCTGCGCCGCCGCCTGGAGCGGCTGGCCCAGGTGTACCTGGAGCGCTACGGGACCGACGTGCGCGCCATCCCCGGCGCCGGCGCCGCCGGCGGGCTGGCCGGCGGGCTGGCCGCCATCGGGGCCAGCCTGGTCCCCGGCTTCGAGCTGGTGGCCGACACCGTGGAGCTGGCCGAGCGCATCGAGCGGGCCGACCTGGTGGTGACCGGGGAGGGCTTCCTCGACGAGCACAGCTTCGCCGGCAAGGCGGTGGGCGGGGTGGCGGAGCTGGCCGAGGAGGCGGGCGTCCCGGTGCTGGTGGTGGTGGGCGAGGCGTTCGACGACAGCCCCGTCCCCGCCGTCTCCCTGGTCGAGCGCTACGGCCGCCGGCGGGCGCTGGCCGACACGGCGGGCTGCGTCGAGGAGGCCGTGGGCGACCACCTCCGGGGGTTACCCTCTAGGGCGTGACCGAGGGCGTCCGGCGCGCCGGCCAGGTTTCGTGGGCGCTGGTCGGCATGGCGGCGGTGCTGTTCGTCGTCGGCGTGGTGGCCTGGACGGTCCGGGTGATCTTCCCGCCCCTGATCCTGGCGGCGGCGATCGTGTTCCTCCTCAACCCGGTGGTCACCGCGCTCCACCGCCGAGGGCTCCCCCGGGCGGCGGGGGCCGGCATCGCCTACCTCGGCGTGCTGGGCCTGCTGGTGGCGGCCGCGTCGCTCATCTACCCCATCGCCGCCGACCAGGCCGAGCAGCTGGGCGACGAGTGGCCGGAGATCCGGGAGAAGGCCGAGGCGTGGATCGACGACGCTGCCGACGCCTCGGAGGGCACCTTCCTGGAGTTCACCCGCCAGGAGCTGGAGGACGCGTTCTCGGAGAACAACACCACCGTCCGCCAGCAGCTCGACCAGGCGCGCGACATCGGCCTGCGGGTGTTCCACGTGCTGCTCATCCTCGTCCTGGCGCCCATCATCGCCTTCTACCTCCTCGTCGACGCCCCCCACATACGCGACGTCATGGAGTCGCTGGTGCCCGAGCGGGCGCGCCCCGAGGTCGACCACGTGGCCAAGCGGCTCAACCGGGCCATCGGCGGGTTCTTCCGGGGCCAGCTCGTCGTCGCCCTGATCGTGGGCGTCATGTGCTCGATCGGGCTGTTCGCCATCGGCCTCAGGTTCTGGTTCCTGGTGGGGATGATCGCCGGCATGTTCAACGTGATCCCGCTGATCGGGCCGTGGGTGGGCGGCGTGCCCGGCCTCGTCATCGCCCTGACCACGGGCAGCACGCTCCAGGCGATCGGCGTGGTCGCCATCATGGTGGCGGTCCAGCAGGTCGACAACCACTTCATCACCCCCCAGGTGATGCAGCGGGCGGTGCAGCTGCACCCGGCGGCGGTCGTCCTCGCCCTGCTGGCGGGCGGCTCCCTGGGCGGGGTCTTCGGCCTGCTGCTGGCTGTGCCGGTGGCGGCGGTGCTGAAGATCATCGCCGCCCACCTGTGGCGGGTCCACGTGCTGGGCGAGTCGCTGCCCGAGGCCGCCGGCAAGGAGGCGGAGGGCGAGGGCCCGGGGATCGTCGGGGTGGTGGGCGGCGAGGCGCCGGCGCCGCCCCCGTCCGGGCCCGGCGGGGGGCGGGGCGAGGTGGTCGGCCCCCGGGCCGCCGCCGGCCCCCCGCCGTGACGTCGGGGCCCGCCTGCCGACCGGACGGGGAAGGCGGCTTGCCAATGGCCGGCGCCCCGGGCCACGATGGAGCGTCATCCAGAGCGGTCGAGGGACCGGGCCCTGCGACGCCGCGGCAACCAGTGGGCCACCCCCGCCAGGTGCCAATGCCCGGAACGATGAGGAGGCAACCGTGCCGTCGACCCCACCCCCCGGCCCGCACGTCACCGGCCTGTCGTGCCGTGAGTGCGGGCGGCCCTACCCGGTGGAGGCGCTCCACGTCTGCGAGTTCTGCTTCGGCCCCCTGGAGGTGGACTACGACTACGACGCGGTGCGGGCCGCCGTCAGCCGCGAGCGCGTCGCCGCCGGGCCCAGCAGCATCTGGCGCTACGCCGACCTGCTGCCCGCCCGGGCGTCGGACCCGGTGAACCTGGGCGCCGGCTTCACGCCCCTGGTGCGGGCCGACCGCCTGGCCGCCGAGCTGGGCCTGGGCGAGGTGTGGGTGAAGAACGACACCCTGAACCCCACCGGGTCGTTCAAGGACCGCGTCGTGTCGGTGGCGCTGACCAAGGCCCGCGAGCTGGGGTTCAAGGTGGCGGCCTGCGCGTCGACCGGCAACCTCGCCAACTCCGTCGCCGCCCATGCCGCCCACGCCGGCATGGACTCGATCGTGTTCATCCCCCACGACCTCGAGCACGCCAAGGTCGTCACCACCGCCGTCTACGGCGGCCGGCTGGTGGCGGTGGACGGGAACTACGACGACGTGAACCGGCTGTGCGCCGAGCTGGCCGGCCTGCACCCCACGTGGGCCTTCGTCAACGTCAACATCAGGACGTACTACGCCGAGGGGTCCAAGACCCTGGCCTACGAGGTGGCCGAGCAGCTCGGCTGGCAGGCGCCCGACCACGTGGTCGTGCCCATCGCGTCGGGCAGCCAGCTCACCAAGGTGCACAAGGGCTTCGGCGAGCTGCACCGGGTCGGCCTGGTCGACGAGGAGCCCCACGTCCGGGTGTCCGGCGCCCAGGCGGCGGGGTGCTCCCCGGTGGCCACCGCCTTCGCCGACGGCTCCGACGTGGTCCGCCCCCAGAAGCCCCGCACCATCGCCAAGTCGCTCGCCATCGGAAACCCGGCCGACGGCTGGTACGCCCTCGACGTGGTCCGCTCCACGGGAGGCGCCGTCGCCTCGGTCACCGACGACGAGATCGTCGAGGGCATCCGCCTGCTGGCCCGCACCGAGGGCATCTTCGCCGAGACGGCCGGCGGGGTCACCGTCGCCACCCTGGCCAAGCTGGCGGCCCAGGGCGTGGTCCGCCCCGACGAGCGGGTCGTGGCCTACGTCACCGGCCACGGCCTCAAGACCATCGACGCGGTCAGCCCCCACGTCGGCCCCACCGTCACCATCCCGCCCACCCTGGAGGCGTTCGCCGCCGCCATGGAGGCGCACCCCGCCTAGGATCCCGAGCCGATGAGCGTCACCGTGCGGATCCCCACGCAGCTGCGCACCCTCACCGGGGGCGCCGCCGACGTCAGCCTGGAGGGTGGCACGGTCGGCGAGGTCCTGGCCGCCCTGGAGGCGGCCCACCCCGGCTTCGGGGAGCGCCTCTTCGACGGCGACCGGAGGCTGCGCCGCTTCGTCAACGTCTTCGTGGCCGACGAGGACGTCCGCTTCCTCCAGGGGCTGGAGACGCCGGTGTCGCCGGGCCAGACCGTGTCGATCGTTCCGGCCGTCGCCGGCGGCGGCTGATCCGTCGAGTTTCGGAGGGATCCTCAACCGCCGCCGGGGGCGTGCCGATAGCCTCGCTATGCCCGAGGTCCTGATCGTCGACGACGACGTCGACATCCGAGCCATCCTGGCCTTCACCCTCGAGGACGCCGGCTTCGAGGTGCGGGAGGCGGCCGACGGCCACCAGGCGGTGGCGGCCCTCCAGCGCCAGGCGCCGGACTGCCTGGTGCTGGACGTGATGATGCCGGGCTTCGACGGCTTCGCCGTGCTCCGGGCCCGCCGCCAGTCCGGCCTGGCCCCCGAGGCCCGGGTGGTCCTCCTCACGGCGCGCACCGCCGAGCGGGACTTCGTGCGGGGCTGGGAGCTGGGCGCCGACGAGTACCTCACCAAGCCCTTCGACCCCGACGAGCTGGTCGTCACCGTGCGCCGCCTGCTCAAGACGCCGCCCGGCCAGCTGGCCGACCGGCGGGAGGCCGAGCTCAAGAAGGCCGAGCTGCTCGAGCGCCTGGAGTCGGCGTTCAACCGCCCCCGCCGCTTCGGCGCCGAGGCCGAGCGGGACCGGGCCTGAGGGGGCTGGCCGGGGGGCGGCTGGCACTCGCTTGCGTCGAGTGCCAGGTTGGTCGTAGCATTAGCACTCGGATACCGAGAGTGCTAACGCCCGCCAACCCCCGGAGGGAATCACCGCGATGCCCAAGATGATTGCTTTCGACGAGGCAGCCCGCCGAGCGCTCGAGAGCGGCATGAACCAGCTGGCCGATGCCGTACGAGCCACGCTCGGCCCCAAGGGCCGCAACGTCGTGCTGGACAAGAAGTGGGGTGCGCCCACGATCACCAACGACGGCGTGTCCATCGCCAAGGAGATCGACCTCGAGGACCCCTACGAGCGGATCGGCGCCGAGCTGGTGAAGGAGGTCGCCAAGAAGACCGACGACGTCGCCGGCGACGGGACCACCACCGCCACCGTGCTGGCGTGGGCCATGGTCCGCGAGGGCCTGCGCAACGTGGCCGCCGGCGCCAACCCCATGTCGCTCAAGCGGGGGATCGAGTCGGCCGTCGAGGCCGCCGTGGCCGCCCTGAAGGACCTCTCCAAGGACGTGGAGTCCAAGGACCAGATCGCCCAGGTGGCGTCCATCTCGGCCGCCGACACCGAGATCGGCGCCATGATCTCCGAGGCCATCGACAAGGTGGGCAAGGACGGCGTCATCACCGTCGAGGAGTCGCAGACCTTCGGCATGGAGATGGACCTGGTCGAGGGGATGCGCTTCGACAAGGGCTACATCTCCCCCTACTTCGTCACCGACCCGGAGCGCATGGAGGCCGTCCTGGAGGACGCCTACATCCTGCTGGTGGGCTCCAAGATCAGCGCCGTGCGCGACCTGCTGCCCATCCTGGAGAAGGTCATGCAGTCGGGCCGCCCGCTGGTCATCATCGCCGAGGACGTCGAGGGCGAGGCCCTCGCCACCCTGGTCGTCAACAAGATCAAGGGCGTCTTCAACTCGGTGGCCGCCAAGGCCCCCGGCTTCGGCGAGCGCCGCAAGGCGATGCTCCGGGACATGGCCATCCTCACCGGCGGCCAGGTCATCACCGAGGAGGTGGGCCTCAAGCTCGAGAGCGTCGACCTCGCCCTGCTGGGCAAGGCCCGCAAGGTGACCGTCACCAAGGACGAGACCACCCTGGTCGAGGGCGACGGGACGGACGAGGACATCAAGGGCCGGATCAGCCAGATCAAGGCCGAGATCGACAACACCGACTCGGAGTACGACCGGGAGAAGCTCCAGGAGCGGCTGGCCAAGCTGTCGGGCGGCGTGGCCGTCATCAAGGTCGGGGCCGCCACCGAGGTGGAGCTCAAGGAGAAGAAGCACCGCATCGAGGACGCCGTGTCCACCACCAAGGCGGCCGTCGAGGAGGGCGTGGTCGCCGGCGGCGGCGTGGCCCTGCTCCGCTCCCAGGCCCGCGTCCTGGACGCGGCCGAGAAGCTGGAGGGCGACGAGGCGACCGGTGCGAGGATCGTGGCCCGGGCGGTCGAGGAGCCGCTGAAGCAGATCGCCGTCAACGCCGGCATGGAGGGCGGCGTGGTCGTCGAGAAGGTGCGCAACCTGGAGGGCGGCGTCGGCCTCAACGCCGCCACCGGCGACTACGAGGACCTGTTCAAGGCGGGCGTCATCGACGCCGCCAAGGTCACCCGGTCGGCCCTCCAGAACGCGGCGTCCATCGCCGCCCTGTTCCTCACCACCGAGGCGGTCATCGTCGACAAGCCCGAGGAGAAGGGCGCCAACGCCATGGCCCACGGCGGCGGCCACGGCGGGATGGACGACTTCTAGTCCCCGGATCCCCCCGGACGGCCCCGGCGAGCCACGCGGCGCCGGGGCCGTCCCGCGCCCGCCCGCCGGCGCCGACGCCGGCCCGCCCGCGCCGGTCTCGGACCGGGTCCCCCCAGGGTCCCCATCCGCGACCAGAGCGAGGCGGCGGCCACGACGGCGAGGAGGAGCCAGGCGACGCCGGCCAGCAGCGCCCTGGCCGCTGCGCTGGGCGCCGCCGGCCCCGGCGCCCGCCCGCCGGCCCGGCCGGCGGTGGCCACCGCCGCCTGGCGCAGGGGCGCCGCCGGGGCGGCGGCCGCCGCGCCGCCGGGCAGGCCCTGCACGGAGCCGGCGTCGGCCGGCGGGGGCGGGGCCGGGGGGACGGCGGCCTCGGCGGTGCGGACGGCGAACATGGTGGAGCGCAGGCCCAGGGCCCGGTCGAAGTCGATCCCGCTGACGGTGCGCACCCCGCCGGTGCCCTCCACCGTCACCTGGAGCACCCGACCGGACGGTCCCGCCGCCCGGGTGGCCACGGCGTGGATGCGGCCCCGGTACCCGATGCGGGCGGCCACGTCGCGCAGCGCCACGGTGACGCTCCACGGGCCCGGGTCGCCGGTGGGGTAGGGCGCCGGGCGCAGGTACGGGTAGCCGGCGCCCGGCGTCCCGAACCCCTCCTCGGGGCTGGCCGAGAACCCGCCGCCGTTGGCCGAGTAGACCGTCGACGCCAGGCCCCGGCGGAACATCAGCACCTGCCCCCGGGTGGCCGACACCGCCTTGTCCATGGCCGCGTACTCGGCCTGGGCGCCGAGGTAGACCTGGCACTGCTGGGTGTCGCACAGCTCGCCGCCGCCGCCCACCGCCCGCAGGGCGTAGGTGCGGGCGGCGATGGCCTGGGCCCGCAGGGCGGCGGGCGGCCAGCGGGGGTCGCGGACCTCGCCCATGCCCCGCAGGTACTGCTCGACGTCGACGTGGTTGACCAGGCGCAGGCCGTCGCCGGCCACCGCCTGGAGCACCCCGCGGTAGCGGTGGCCGCGGGCGGCCACGGCGAGCGTCCCCCCGCCGGCGGGGACCGCCCACAGGCCCCGGGCCGACGCCGCCCGGCCCGGGGCGGTGGCCGGCGGGGCGGTGGTGGGCGCGGCGGTGGGGAGGGGCACGGACGGCACGCTGGGCACGGGCTCGGCCGGCAGCGACGGCAGGGGCAGGAGGGGCTCGTCGCCGGGCAGCCGCAGCAGGCGGGGCGACGTCGTGGTGGTCGTGGGCTCGCCGGTGGGCGCCGTGGTCGCCGGCGGGGCGGTGGTCGGGGCCGGGGCGGCGGCCGCGGAGGCGCCCCGCGCCCCCGGCCCCGCCGGGCCGGGGGCGGGCGCGGCCGACGCCCCCGCCACCTCGACCCCGTACTGGCGGCCGGCGTGGCGCAGGCGGGCCGACCCGCCCGGGGGCACCCGCACCGGGAACCCGGGCGACTGGGCCCCGTCGCGCCCGTCGCGCACCTCGCCGCCGTCGGGGAAGCCGACCACCGCCCCGGGCCGGGCCCCGGCCAGCACCGTCACCCGCACCTCGCCGCCCGCCCGGCCCGGGGTCGTGCCGGGGTAGAACTGGGCCAGGATCTGGGCCGTCGACCGGCCCTGGCGGCCCATCCAGTAGGCGCCGTCCTGGGCCATCCCGACCCCGTGGCCGTGGCCCTTGCCGTCGATGACCAGGACCGGTACGGCGGCGGCCCGGGCCGGGGCGGGAGCGAGGAGGGCGACGCCGATCACCGACAGCAGAAGGCGCCTCGCCACGCGCCGTATTGTCACCCGCCGGCCCCGGGCGCCGAAAGTCGGCGAGGCCGTGAGCCGGCGGGCGACGGGTAGCCTGGGCCTCGTGGGATCGGGCGGTCCGCGGCGCAGCGAGCGGGTGGTCGCCGCCGCCGCGGTCGCGGCCGCGCTGGCGCTGGCGCTCGGGGCGTGCGGCGCTCCCCGCTACCACTACGTGAAGAGCACGTCGGACCGCACCTTCGTGCGGGTGCCGTCGGACTGGACGCTCTACGACGAGGACGAACTGCTGGCGTCGAGCGAGGAGTCCCCCGAGTCCAAGGAGCAGTTCAAGGAGCTGTCCTGGTCGGTGGCGTTCGACGCCTCGCCCAAGCCGTCGCTGGACCACGTCCTGTCGGTGGCCGACCACCCGACCGGGCTGGTCCAGGTGCGCCGCCTGCTCCCCGGCCAGCGGGACACCTTCTCGCTGTCGGACCTGCGTTCGCTGCTGTTGAGCTTCGACCCCCTCTCCGCCGAGGCTCGGCTCCAGGGCGACGTCGAGGTGCTCGAGAGCCGGGAGGTCAACCGGGGCCACCTCAACGGCAGCGAGCTGCTCCTCAACCTCAAGACCTCGGACGGCCTGGTGAAGTGGCGCCAGATCGCCCTGGTGGACGCCGCCCTGACCCGGGTGCACGTCCTGGCCATCAGCTGCGACGACGAGTGCTATGCCGCCAACGAGGGCGAGATCGACAAGGTCGTCGACTCCTGGAAGGTGAGGGAACGTTGACCGACAACCGCGACGACCGCCGGGGCGGGCTGGCCTGGCCCGACCACGACCGGGGGCCGGCGCCCCCGCCGGGCGCCGGGCGCCCGACCCGCAAGCCGGTCGCCGCCTGGGACCGGGTCAAGTTCCTCGTCCTTTTGGGCGGGGCGTGGCTGGTCCTGGTGTGGGCGGCCATGGCCGAGGACCCCAACCTGCCCTTCGCCGACGCCGTGCGCACCCACGTGCGGTCCAGCGCCTGGATCCTGGTCCTGATGGGCGTCGAGGCGCTCCGCCAGGTCCACTACCTGGCCAGCGAGCGCTGGGCCGGCTACCACGGGCTCTGGACGGAGGCGTTCGCCCGGCTGGAGAGGCGGACCGGGAGGATGAACGACTGGACCCGGTTCCGCCTGGCCCGGGCCCTCAAGTGGCTCCTGGTCCTGGCCCTGGTGTCGGTGCTGCTGGGCAAGGCCTACGACGTCTCCCCGGTGCAGGGCCTGTTCCGGCTGCCCACCGCCCTCTGGAACGCCCTGCCCATGATCGTCCAGGTGATGTTCTTCATGTTCATCGCCGTCATCCAGTTCGTCGCCATCTTCTGGTTCCTGTCCCGGGGCGGCGTGGAGACGTACTTCCCGGAGGACATCAAGACCCGCTTCTCCGACGTGTGGGGCCAGGACCAGGTGGTCGAGCGGGTCAAGGAGAACATGCTGTTCCTCGAGAACCCGGAGGCGATCGAGGAGAAGGGCGGCTACGTCCCCGGCGGCATCCTGCTGTGGGGCCCGCCGGGCACGGGCAAGACCCTGATGGCCGAGGCGGTGGCGGGCGAGACGGGCAAGCCCTACGTGTTCGTTGACCCCGGCGCCTTCACCAACATGTTCATCGGGGTGGGCATCCTCAAGGTCAAGGCCCTGTTCCGCAAGCTGCGCAAGCTGGCGGTGCGCTACGGCGGGGTGATCGCCTTCTTCGACGAGGCCGACTCGCTGGGCAACCGGGGGGCCCTGGCCGGCGGCGGCGCCGGGGGGCCCGGCGGCTTCGGTGGGCACATGGAGCCGGCGCCGTGGTCGGCCACCCCGGCGTGCCACGGCATGGCCTACCTCGCCCCCCGCACCGTCGACCTGCTGCACTCGCCCCACGGGGCCCCGGCCACCGCCGAGCCGAGGCCGGGCGGCGTGAAGGGCCTGTTCGTCGGGGCGGGGATGGGCGGCGGCGGGATGGGCACCCTCCAGGCCCTGCTGGCCGAGCTGTCGGGGCTCAAGAAGCCCCGCGGCTTCGTGAACCGGGTGGTGCGCCGGGCCCTGGGCATGCGGCCCAAGCCGCCGCCCAAGTACCGGATGCTCATCATGATGGCCACCAACATGCCGCAGGCCCTCGACGACGCCCTGCTGCGGCCCGGCCGCATCGACCGCATCTACCGGGTGGGCTACCCCTCCAAGGAGGGCCGGAAGCGCACCTACCAGGGCTACCTCGACAAGGTGAGGCACGAGATCACCCCCGAGCAGCTGGAGAAGCTGGCCACCATCACGCCCTACGCCACCGGCGCCACCATCAAGGACCTCGTCAACGAGGCGCTGGTGGTGGCCATCCGCGACGGGCGGGACGTGATCACCTGGAAGGACATCGTCAAGGCGAAGATCCTCAAGAGCCTGGGCCCGCCCGAGGACGTGGAGTACATCGAGCGCGAGCGCCACGCGGTGGCCATCCACGAGGCGTGCCACGCCGTCGCCTCCTACCGGCTCCAGGAGAACCTCACCATCGACATCGCCACCATCGAGAAGGGCCAGAGCTACCTCGGCATGGTCTCGCCCATCCCGATCGAGGAGCAGTTCACCTCGTGGCGCACCGAGTACGAGGCCGACGTCATGACCAGCATCGCCTCGCTGGTGGGCGAGAGGATGTTCTTCGACGACGACAGCTCCTCGGGCGTCAGCCAGGACCTCCAGATGGCCACCCAGGTGGTCATGTACATGGAGGGGTACTGGGGCATGGGCGCCACCGTCGGGTCGCACGCCGTCGCCAAGGGCGCCGGCAACGCCACCCCGGTGGTGGACGGCACCTCGCGCAACATGCTGGAGACGGAGCTGGGCCGGCGGGTCGAGGCCAAGCTGAAGGAGCTGGAGGTCCGCACCGAGGCGCTCCTGCGGGACAACCGCCGGGAGGTGCTCGCCGTCGCCCACGCCCTGGAGACCTACAAGACGCTCACCGGCGAGGACATCGAGGCCATCATCGAGGGCCACCGGGGGCCCCTGGTCGACGGCCGCCCGTACCACGACCCCCGGTTCATGGCCGTGGCCGAGCAGTACCACGCCCGCGCCGTCGCCGCCCACAAGGGCCACGGGCGCGTCGACCTCCCCCTGCCCCGGTGGTCGCCCAACGGCAGGAACGGCTCGCCCGGCCCCACCGGCCGCCTGGCCGCCTTCGATCCCCCGTCGCCGCCGGTCGTCGAGGCGGAGGCCGAGGAGGTGGCGCCCGGCGCCGGCGACCGGCCGGCGCCCGGCGGCGGGGCCGATGCCGGCCCGGCGGGCGACGGCGACAGGGAGCCGGTCGCCGGCCACGTCGAGGAGGCGTCCCCCTCCCGCCGCCAGCGCCGCGCCCGTGACTAGCGCCGCCGGCCCCGAGCCCCTCACCCCCTCCACCGGGTGGGGCGTGCTGCACCTGTTCTGCCGGCCCGCTGCCACCACCGACCGTGAAGCCGTCGTGGCCGCCGTCAAGGCCGCCCGCACCGGCGACCACCAGGTGGTGTGTTTCGCCGTGCTCGGCCACAAGGCCGACGTGGGCTTCCTGGCCCTGGGGCCCGACCTGTGGCGGCTGCGGTCCTTCCAGACGGCGGTGGCGGCGGCCGGGCTCGAGGTCGTCGACTCCTACGTGTCGCTCACCGAGGTGTCCGAGTACGCCCAGGGCATGCCCGACGAGTTGCTCCGGTCCCGCCTGTACCCCCAGCTCCCTCCGGAGGGGATGCGGGCCATCTGCTTCTACCCCATGTCGAAGCGGCGGGCACCGGGCCAGAACTGGTACACCCTGGCGTTCGAGGAGCGCCGGCGCCTGATGCACGAGCACGGGGCCTCGGGCCGGGCGTTCAAGGGGCGCGTCCTCCAGCTGGTCACCGGCTCCACCGGCGTGGACGACTGGGAGTGGGGCGTCACCCTCTTCGCCGTGCGGCCCGACGACCTCAAGGAGGTGGTGCACACCATGCGCTTCGACGAGGCGTCGGCCGTCTACGCCGAGTTCGGCCCCTTCACCACCGGCCTGGTCGCCGACCTCCCCGAGGTGCTGGCCGGCGTCGGCCTCGAGCGGCCCTAGTGCGTCGACCTCATTCGTTCGCTTCGCTCACTCCGTTCGGTCGAGTTCCGCCGCTCCTGCCGCTGTTGCCCACGTCGCCGCCCAGGTACGCCGCCTTCACCGACTCGTCGTCGAGGAGGGCGGCGGCGGTGTCGCTGCGCACGATGCGGCCCGTCTCCAGCACGTAGGCCCGGTGGGCCCGGCACAGGGCCTGGGCCGCGTTCTGCTCGACCAGCAGGATCGTCGTGCCCTGGCGGTTGATCTCCGAGACGATGTCGAAGATCTGGGTGACCAGCATGGGCGCCAGGCCCATGGACGGCTCGTCGAGCAGGAGCACCCGGGGCCCGGCCATCAGGGCCCGGCCGATGGCGAGCATCTGCTGCTCCCCGCCCGACAGGGTGCCGCCCGGCTGGCCCCTGCGCTCGGCCAGGCGGGGGAACAGCTCGAAGACCCGGTCCAGGTCGGCGCCCGCCCCCGCCCGCCGCCGCTTGCGGGCGTAGGCGCCCATCTCCAGGTTCTCCATCACCGTCATCCCCGGGAAGATGCCCCGGCCCTCCGGGGCGTGGGACAGCCCCCGCTCGACCAGGCGGTGGGCGGGGACGCCGACGATGTCCTCGCCCTGGAACCGGATGGAGCCCGACGTGACCGGTCGCAGGCCGGAGATCGTCTTCAGGGTGGTGGACTTGCCGGCGCCGTTCCCCCCGATGAGGGTGACGATCTCGCCCTCGTCCACCGACAGGGAGACGCCCTTCAGCGCCGCCACCTTGCCGTAGTGGACGTGGACGTCGTCGAGCTCAAGGAGCATCGGCCACCACCCCGAGGTAGGCCTCGATGACGCGGGGGTCCTGCTGGATCTCGGCCGGCGGCCCCTCGGCGATCTTCTGGCCGAAGTCGAGCACCGCCACCCGGTCGCAGACCCCCATCACCAGCGCCATGTCGTGCTCGATCAGCACGACGGTGAGCCCCGAGTCGCGGATGGTGCGGATCAGCTCGATGAGGCCCCGCTTCTCGGTGGGGTTCATGCCGGCCGCCGGCTCGTCGAGCAGGAGGACACTCGGCCCGGTGGCGACGGCGCGCGCGATCTCCAGGCGGCGCTGGTCGCCGTAGGGAAGGTTGCGGGCCCGCTCGCCGGCCCGGTGGGCGATCCCCACGTACTCCAGCAGGCGCCGGGCCTCGGCCCGCCCCGTGCGCTCCTCCCGGCGGTGGCGGGGGAGCCCGAGCAGCGCCCCCGGTACGCTGGTGCGGTGGCGGGCGTCGGCGCCCACCATGACGTTCTCCACGGCCGTCATGTCGGGGAACAGGCGGATGTTCTGGAACGTGCGGGCGATGCCGGCCTCGGTGATGCGGTGGGGCTTCCTGCCCACGATGCTCCGCCCGTTGAGGGCGATGGCGCCCGCCGTGGGCCGGAACACGCCGGTGACGCAGTTGAACAGCGTGGTCTTGCCGGCGCCGTTGGGCCCGATGATGCCGAAGATCAGCCCCCGCTCGACGGCCACCGACACCCGGTCGAGGGCCACGACCCCGCCGAACTCCATGGTCAGGTCGCGCAGCTCGAGCACCACGTCGGCCCCCTGGGCGGCGGCCCGGGCCACGGCCTCGGGCAGCTCCGCATCGACGTCGCCCCCCGGACCGGCGCCGGCCGCGACGGCGGCCTCCGCCGGCGCCTCCCCGGCGTCGCCGGCGCCGTCCTCGACGCCGTCGGCCTCCTCGGGCACGGCCGGGCTGGCGGCCAGGCCGCCGGTCGGCCCCGCCTCGGCCAGCTCGGCCGCCCGCTGGCGGCTGGGGATCAGGCCCTGGGGCCGGAAGACCATCATCACCACCAGCACCAGCCCGAACAGCAGCACGCGGTACTCGGTGATGGTGGCCACGTCGCCGCCGGTGAGCGTGTTCAGCCACCGGGTGAGGGTCTCGCCCGCCGGCGCGGCCCGCAGGTACTCGGGGATGAAGGCGATGGCGAAGCCCCCGGCGATGACGCCGGGGACCGACCCCATGCCGCCCAGCACCACCGCCGAGAGGATGATGACCGAGAAGAAGAAGGGGAAGTTGTCGGGGTTGATGAAGCTCACCTTGCTGGCGTAGATCCACCCTCCCATCCCGCCGATCGACGCCCCGACGGCGAAGGCCCACAGCTTCATGGTGAAGGTGTGCACCCCCATGGCCTCGGCCGCGTCCTCGTCCTCCCGGACGGCGGACCAGGCCCGGCCCACGCGGGACCGGTTCAGGCGCACGGTCATGACCACGGCCAGGACGGCGGCGACCAGGGTCACGTAGTAGTAGGGCAGGGGGGCGAAGGCGAACTCGGTGCCGAGCACGGCCGACGGGTGGGGGATCCCGGTGATGCCCCGCGCCTCGCCCAGCGACTCGCTGTTCTGGGCGACGATGCGCACGATCTCGCCGAACCCCAGGGTGACGATGGCCAGGTAGTCGCCCCGCAGGCGCAGGGTGGGGGTGCCGAGGATCACGCCCGCCACCATGGCGACGACGATGGCCACCGGCAGCGCCTCCCAGGCGGTGAGGCCCGACGCGGTGGTGAGCTGGGCGGTGGTGTACGCGCCGACGGCGTAGAACGCCACGTAGCCGAGGTCGAGGAGCCCCGCCGCGCCCACCACGATGTTGAGCCCCAGGGCGAGGACGACGTACACCCCCACCGGGAAGAACAGCACGCTCTGCCAGTAGGTGGACAGCGTGGTCGGGTACCAGACGGCGAAGGCGAGGGCGGCGGCGAAGGCCGCCACCTTGACGGGCAGGGACCGGCCCGCCCACCACCGGGCCACCGGGTCCACCACCGACACCCGCCCCAGGGCGTGGGCGGCCCGGCGGCGGGCGGCGCCCACCTCCGCCAGCCGTCGCTGGCCGCTCATGCCCGTGCCCGCCCCAGGGACTCGCCCAGCAGGCCGGTGGGGCGGACCAGCAGCACGAGCACCAGCACGGTGAAGGCGAACACGTCCTTCCACTCGCCGCCCAGCACGGTCGACCCCCAGTTCTCCAGCAGCCCGAGGAGCAGGCCGCCGAGCAGCGCCCCCCGGACGTTGCCGATGCCGCCCAGCACGGCGGCGGTGAAGGCCTTGATGCCGGGGAGGAAGCCGATGTTGTAGCGCGCCACCTCGAAGAACACCCCGTAGAGGAGCCCGGCGGCGCCGGCCAGGAGGCCGCCGATGAAGAAGGTGAGCATGACGACCCGGTTGATGTCGACGCCCATGAGGGCGGCCGTCTCGGCGTCCTGGGCGGTGGCCCGGATGCCCCGGCCCAGGCGGGACCGGGCCATGAAGCGGTCGAGGGCCAGCATGAGGACGAGGGCGGCCACCACGACCAGCACCTTGTCGGTCCTGATGTTGGCGCCGCCCCAGTCGGCCAGCTGGCGCTTCTCGAGGACCCGGGGGAAGGGGAGCAGGTCGCGCCCGTAGCGGGCGGCGAAGAGCTCCTGGAGGAACAGCGAGATCCCGATGGCGGTGATGAGCGCCGCCAGCCGGGGGGCGCCTCCCTTGCGGAGCGGCCGGTAGGCGATCCGCTCCATGGCCACCGCGCTGAGCCCGGAGGCGAGCATGGCGACGACCAGCACGACCACCAGCGTCAGCACCAGCGCCAGCCCGGTCCGGGCCGGGTCGCCGCGCTCGATTCCCAGGCCGTGCATGGTGAACAGCGAGGCGAAGATCCCGATCATGAAGATCTCCGAGTGGGCGAAGTTGATCAGCCGCAGCACCCCGTAGACCAGGGTGTAGCCCAGGGCGATCAGGGCGTAGACCGAGCCCAGGGTGAGCCCGTCGAGCGTCTGCGGCCAGAACTGGTCGGCCAGGCATCGGAAGCAGGAGTTGATGGCGTCCTCCTCACGCCAGGGCGGAGGGCATGGTCGGCCCTCCGCCCTGCGCCCGGCCTCGGCGTCGGGCCGGCGCGAGCGCTAGCTGATCTCGACCGTGGCCGACGGGGCCAGCTCGCCGTCCTTGACCTGGAAGACGAAGAAGTCCTTGGAGGTCACGTTGCCGTTCTCGGCGAACTCGACGGTCTTCGACACGCCCTCGTAGCTGGTGAACTCCTCCTCGAGCCAGGTGAGCAGGCTCTCGCGGTCCTGGTTGCCGGCCTTGATGCCCTCGATGAGGATGTTGGCGGCGTCGTAGCCCTCGGGGGAGTACAGCCCGGGCTCCTTGCCGATCTCGGCCCGGAAGTCGTCGTAGAACTCCTTGAGCTTGCCCGTCGACGTCTCGAAGGCCAGGTTGCAGGGGCAGGTGAGCTGGGCGCCCTCGGCCGCCGCCGCCCCGGCGGCGTCGATGAAGCCCGGGTCGAGCGACCCGTCGCCGCTCACGAAGGTACCGGTGAAGCCGGCGTCGGTGAGCTGCTTCTTCAGCCGCCCGGCCTCGGCGTAGTACCCGCCGTAGAAGACGGCGCCCGGGTCGGCGCTGACCACCGAGTTGACGATGGACGAGAAGTCCTGGGCCTTGGGGTCGAGGACGAGGGGCTGGGCGACGGCGGCCCGCACGCCCTCCTCGCCCGCCAGCCGCACCACGTCGTCGGTGAGGCCCTTGCCGTACTCGCTGTTGTCGTGGATGAAGACGACCGACGTCGGCTTGAGGCTGTCGGCCAGGTAGGCGGCCACGCCGGCGGCCTGGAGGGTGTCGTCGGCGATGATCCGGTGGAACACCCGGCTGTTGGGGACGACGTCGGGCAGCTCCTTGTTGGTGGCCGAGGGGCTCACCATGGGCAGGCCGGCGTCCTCGAAGGCCGGGATGACCGCCCGGGTCTCGCCCGAGAAGGCGGGGCCCACGACGCCGACCACGTCGTCGTCGGCGATCACCTGGTCCTTGACCGTGCTCGCCTGGGCCGGGTCGCCGGCGGTGTCGAACTCCTTCAGGGCGATCTGCACGTCGTCGTCCCCGGCGTTGGCCTCGGCGATGGCCAGCTTGATGCCGTCGCGGATGTTGATGCCCAGGTTGGCGTTGTCGCCGGTCAGCGCCCCCATGAAGGCGATGGTGACCGTCCTGGCCCCGTCGGCGGCCGTCGTGTCCGTGCCGGCGACGTCGTCGTCGTCGTCACCGCAGGCCGCCATCACGAGCGTCGCGCTCATCAGGATGGCGATGAGCCGCCAAGGTCGCATCCGGCGCATGTTCATCCTCCTGTCGTGGTGTCCCAACAACGATGGAGCATACGCATCGGTGGCAGGATGGCGCGTGACCGTGGCCTTGTTCCAGCATGATCTCGTGGCGAACCGGGACGAACGGCGCGAGGCTCCGCGCCCGGCGTCGCTCGACGCCCTGCGGGCCCGCCTGCGGGAGCTGGCGCCGGTGGTGGTCGCCTTCAGCGGCGGCGCCGACTCCGCCTTCCTGGCGTGGGTGGCCAACGACACCCTGGGCGAGGGCGCCACCGCCGTGACCGCCGTGTCGCCGTCGCTGGCCCCCGAGGAGGAGGCGGACTGCCGGGCCCTGGCCGCGGAGTGGGGGCTGCGCTGGCGCCCGGTGCCCACCGACGAGCTGGCCGACCCCGCCTACGCCGCCAACGACGGCCGCCGCTGCTACTGGTGCAAGGCGGCGCTGCTCGACGCCGTGGCGCCGTTCACGGCCGGCGGGGCCACGGTCGTGCTCGGCGTCAACCTCGACGACCTGGGCGACCACCGCCCCGGCCAGGAGGCGGCGGCCGAGCGGGGCGCCGCCTTCCCCCTGGTCGACGCCGGCTACGCCAAGGCCGACGTGCGGGCCGAGTCGGCCCGCCTCGGCCTGCGCACCTGGGACAAGCCGGCCGCCGCCTGCCTGGCGTCGCGGGTGCCCTACGGCACGCCGGTCACGCTGGGCGTGCTGTCGTCGGTGGCCCGGGCCGAGTCGGCGCTGCGGGCCCTGGGCCTGGGCCAGCTCCGGGTGCGCCACTACGGCGAGCTGGCGCGCATCGAGGTGGAGGAGGGCGAGCTGGCCGGCGTCGTGGAGCGGCGGGCGGCGGTGGTCGCCGCCGTCCGGGCGGCGGGCTACGCCTACGTCACCCTCGACCTGGAGGGGTTCCGGTCCGGCAACCTCAACGCCGCCCTGGCCCCGCCAAGGGCGATCGGGGCTCTGTGAGCGAGCCGGGCGGGACGCCCGTGCGCACCGCCCGGGTGCGGCTCACCTTCCCCGAGCACCTCATCACCCAGCCGGTGCTGGCCCGGATGATGCGCCTCCACGACGTGGAGCCCAACATCCGGCGGGCCAAGGTGGAGGAGACGGTGGGCTGGATCGTCTGCGAGCTGGCGGGGGCCGCCGACGCGGTGGACGCCGCCATCGCCTGGCTGCGCGAGCAGGGAGTCGAGGTCGACCACCTGGGCGACGTCGTCGAGGGCTGAGGAGGCGGGACCGGTGCGCAAGCTGATCGTCCTCGCCCTGGTCGTCGCCCTGCTCCTGGTGGGCGACCAGGTCGCCCGCGTCCTGGTCGAGGGCCGGCTGGCCGACCGGGCCCGGGAGGCGGCGACCGACGAGTCGGGGGCGAGCGCCGACATCACCGCCTTCCCGTTCCTGGGCCGCCTGGCGGCGTCGGGCTCGGTGCCGAAGGTGCGGGTGCGCGTCGACCGCCCCCGTGCCGGCCCCCTGCGGCTCACCTCGGTGGTGGTCGAGGCGTCGGGCGTGGCCCTCGACCGCGGTCGCCTGGCCTCCGGCCGGGTGCGGGTGGAGGGCATCGACCGCGGCTCGGTGGCGGTCGTGCTCGGCGCCGACGCCCTCTCCGACGTCCTGGAGGTACCGGTGACGGTGGGCGACGGGCGGGTGGGGGTGGGCGTGGCCGGCGCCACCGTCACCGCCGACGCCGAGGTGGCCGAGGGCGCCCTGGTGCTGCGGGTGGCGGGCCTGCCGGCGCTGCGGGTCCCCATCCCCCGCACCGGGCTGGTGCCCTGCGCCGTCACCGCGCTGGCCGTGGAGGGCGATCGGCTGCGCCTCTCCTGCGAGGTGGACGAGCTGCCGGCGCCGCTGCGGCGGTGAGCGGCGACGAGCTGGCCGTGGCCGGGCGGGCCCTGGCCCGGGCCGTCGAGGAGGCGCTTCCCGGCTGGGTGGAGCGCAGCGTCGAGCAGCTGCTGGTGGCCTTCTCGGGCCACGCCGACCCGGCGGCCATGGACCAGGCGCGGGCGGCCGGCCGGCGGGCGGCCGACGACGTCGGCGGGCGGGTCCGGGCGCTGCTGGAGGCGGACGTGGACGACCAGCGCACCAACCCCCTCGCCCTGCTCCGCTCGGCGGTGCCCTACCCGACCGAGGTGCTCGCCCGGGCCGGGGTGCCCCCGGTGGTGCGGGACGACTTCTCCGAGGAGCGGTTCCCCGACGACGTCTACGACCTCGCCCCGGCCAGCTTCGCCGACGTCGACCCCGCCCTGCACCGGCTGGGGCTGGAGTGGGGAGCGGCGAAGGCGTGGGCCCACATGCGCCGCCACGGCCGCCGACCGGGAGGGACCCGATGACCCGCATCGCCGCCTTCGTGCCCGACCTCATGGACCGGTCCAAGGTGGCGGCGGCCGCCCCCGGCCGGGTCACCTTCGTGGCCTCGGCGGCCGACCTGGCCGGCGTGGGGGCCGACGTGGTGGTGGTGGACCTGGCCCGGCCCGGTGTGCTCGACGCCCTGGCCGGCCTCGGCGGGGCGCGGACCGTCGGCTTCGCCAGCCACGTCGACCGGGAGCTGGCGGCCGCCGCCGCGGCCGCCGGGTGCCGGGAGGTCCTGCCCCGCTCCCGGTTCTTCGGCTCCCTCCCCGACCTGCTGGCCTGAGGGCCCCGTCAGCCCTCGCCGCCGTCCGGGGGGCGCCGCTCGACCGTCCAGCCGGCGTCGGCGATCGTGCGGGCCTCGAAGAACAGGCAGCCGTCGGGGCAGGCGAAGGGGTCGAGCAGCGCCACGTCCAGCCGGCAGCGCTGGACCTTCTCCTGGAGCGACGTGGTGCGCTCGACGTAGTGGCGGCAGTCGGTCCGCACCCCCATCCCCGTATGGTACGGCCCCATGGCCGAGCGGTTGGTCGTGGTGGGCGGCGACGCCGGCGGGATGGCGGCGGCCGCCCAGGCCCGCCGGCGCCGGCCCGACCTGGAGATCGTCGCCCTGGAGAAGGGCCGCTGGACGAGCTACTCGGCCTGCGGCATCCCCTACCTGGTGGCCGGCGACGTCGCCCGGCTCGACGACCTGGTCGCCCGCGACCCGCAGGCCTTCCGCGACCGGCTCCACATCGACGTCCGCACCGGCCACGAGGCCGTCGCCGTCGACCTCGACGCCGGCAGGGTGGAGGTGCGCGACCACGGCCACGGCCGGACCTTCTCCCTCGGCTTCGACCACCTGCACCTGGCCACCGGCGCCGTGCCCGTGCGCCCCGACCTGCCCGGCATCGGCGACGCCGCCGTCCACGGGGTGCAGAACCTGGAGGACGCCGCCCGGCTGCTGGCCGCGGTCGAGCGGAGGGACGTGCGCGACGTGGTCGTGGTCGGCGGCGGCTACATCGGCCTGGAGATGGCCGAGGCGTTCGTCCGCCGCGGGTGCCGCACCGTCACGGTGGTGGAGCGGGCCCCCGAGGTGATGGGGGCCCTCGACCACGACATGGGCGCCATGGTGGGCGAGGCGATGCGCCGCTTCGGCGTCGTGGTGCGCACCGGGGTGGCGGTGACCGGCTTCGAGCCGGGCGCCGTGCACACGGCCGACGGGCGCCTGGCCGCCGACCTCGTCGTGCTCGGCCTCGGGGTGGCGCCCGAGGCCACGCTGGCGGCGGGCGCCGGCGTCGAGACGGGCGTGAAGGGGGCGGTGGTCGTCGACCCCCGCCAGCGCACGTCGGCCGACGGGGTGTGGGCGGGGGGCGACTGCTGCCAGTCGTTCCACCTGGTGTCGCGGGCGCCCGTCCACCTGCCCCTGGGCACGGTGGCCAACAAGCAGGGGCGGGTGGCGGGGGTGAACCTGGGGGGCGGCTACGCCACCTTCCCGGGCGTGGTCGGCACCGCCGTGACCCGGATCTGCTCCACCGAGGTGGCCCGGACGGGGCTGAGCGAGCGGGAGGCGGCCGCCGCCGGGCTGGGCTGGGAGGCGGTGCGCATCACCGCCCGCACCCGCGCCGGCTACTTCCCGGGGGCGGGCGACATCACCGTGAAGATGGTGGCCGAGCGGGGATCGGGACGGCTGCTCGGAGCGCAGGTCATCGGTGCCGAGGGCGCCGCCAAGCACATCGACGTGGTCGCCACCGCCGTCACCGCCGGGCTCACCGTCCACGAGGTGATCGACCTCGACCTGTCCTACGCACCGCCCTTCTCGCCGGTGTGGGACCCCATCCTGGTCGCCGCCCGGGAGGCGGCCAAGGCGGTCGGCTGAGGCCGGGCGCCGGCGTCCGTTCACAGAGCGGAAACGCCCGGGGAACGGCCGGGAAACAACCTTTCGCAATGCTTCCGTCCGGGGCCCCGAGCCGCGGGGCGGAGGGGGAGAGGCCGATGGAGACCGACAGCGGGAACACCGCGTGGGTGCTGACGTCTGCGGCCGTGGTGCTGTTCATGACGCCGGGCCTGGCGTTCTTCTACGCCGGCATGGTGCGGTCCAAGAACGTGCTGGGCATGCTCATG
>JBKHXC010000306.1:0-1533 GCA_046566225.1 Acidimicrobiia bacterium | reverse complement strand
TGGCGCCGGCGGGCGCCGGGGTAGGTCCCCGCCCGGGTGCGCCGGGCGCGGCCGGGGCCGTGCGCCGGGCCTGCCGGCCGGCTCGAAGGGAGGGAGCGTATGGGACGTCGCTGGAGCACGATCGCGTTGGTCGCCGCCGGGGCCGCGGTGATGCTGGCCGGCCCGGCGTGCGGCGGGGACGGCCAGGACCGAGAGGGCACCCAGCCGGCGCCCGACGTCACCACGTTCGAGCAGGGCCGCTTCGACGAGCTTCCCGTGTTCCCCCGCAGCGATCCCTTCGGGCCCCGCAGCGAGAAGGACGGCGTGGTGGCGCGCAGCTACCGGGCCACCGGCGCCGACCCGGGGCAGATCATCGACTTCTACGCCCGGGAGCTGGCCGGCCGCGGCTGGCGGATGGCCGAGCCGGTGTTCCGCTCCGACGCCGGGTCGCGCGGCGACTGGGTGGTCGACGACCACCGGCTCGAGGTGAGCGCCACCCGGGTCGACGACGAACGCAACCCCACGTCGGCCGACGCCGTCGCCCAGTACAGCCTCGTGCTGCGTCCCCGCTAGGGCCTTGGCCACAAAGCTTCGCTCAGTCCACCGGCGGGCCGAGGAGAGGGGCAGGCGAAGGGCCCGCCCCTCTCCGTGGTCTCGGCCGGCTCAGGGCGTCGGCGGGCAGAACTCGTCGAAGAACGGGACGTTCGTCTCCGTGGCCTGGCCGCAGCCGGCGGCCAGCAGCGCCCCGCTGGGCAGCCCGGTGTGGGCGTACACGTCCTCGAGCACCAGGTCGGGCGTCCCGTTGCCGTCGAAGTCGACATGGATGGTCATGAACCCGCCGGTGATCTGGCCCTGGGAGTTCATCTTCACCGTCGACTTCTCGGGCACCACGGTGAAGTCGCCGCTCGAGACGTCGGCGAAGAGGACGCCGGCGTTGCCGGCGCCGTCCTTCTTGCTGACGTTCGTGCAGTAGTGGGCGTACGCCGTGCCGGTGAACAGGGCGGATGCGACCGCCGTCGCACCGGCCAGCTTCAACATGCGCTTCATGGCCCCCCTCGGGATCTCGTCTCGCCGTAGTCGGTTGCCGGGATCCCGGCCGCCGCCGCCGCCGGAAGGCATCTCCGCCCCCAGCCCAGACCATGAGTAACAGAGGGCGGTTTGGGTGTCAACGGGTCCCACCGTCGAGGCCGGAGGGGCGGCGCCGCCGACATACCGGCGCAGATGGTGGCGGTACCGGCCGGTGCCGCGCCCGACCGCCCACCGCCGGGCGCCCACGGCGGGGCGCCCGGTAGAGTCGCGGCCCGGGCCGAACGGGTCGAAGGGGAGGAGGTCGAGTTCGTGGCAGCCGAGCGCGACGTGGCCGCCGATGCCGGCGGCGCCGGTCCCCACCACGACGCTGGCGCACCAGCCGCCGGTCGAGGGGCGTCGCTGCGGCGGGCCCTCCCCGTCGTGAGTCTCGTGGTGGCGGCGTGGGCGCTCCTCCCGCCCTACACCGGGCCCGAGATCGGGACGTCGACGCGCGTCGTGGTGGCCGACCACGACGTGCCCGCCGTG
>JBKHXC010000305.1:0-14350 GCA_046566225.1 Acidimicrobiia bacterium | reverse complement strand
TGGCCACCATCCAGAAGCGCCACGTCCGCCTCGTCGGCGGCGAGGTGCGCTTCGACTACGCCGCCAAGAGCGGCAAGCGGCGGATCCAGTCGGTCGTCGACCCCGAGGTCCACGCCGTCGTGGAGGCCCTCAAGCGCCGCCGGGGCGGCGGCCGCGACCTGCTGGCCTACCGCCACGACGGGCGGTGGCACGACGTGCGGTCCAGCGACATCAACGCCTACGTCAGGGAGGCCACCGGCGGCGACTTCACGGCCAAGGACTTCCGCACGTGGAACGCCACCGTGCTCGCCGCCGTCAGCCTGGCCGTCGCCGCCGAGGCGAGGTCGGCGTCGGCGCGCAAGCGGGCGGAGGCGTGGGCCATGAAGGAGGTCGCCCACTGGCTGGGCAACACCCCCGCCGTGTGCCGCTCGTCGTACGTCGACCCCCGGGTGGTCGACCGCTTCCGGGCCGGGGTCACCGTCGCCGGGGCGCTCTCCCGCCTGGGCGAGCAGCCGCAGTTCGGCCGGCTGTCCACGCAGGGAGCGGTGGAGGAGGCGGTGCTCGAACTGCTGGCCGACGCACCGGAGGCCACGGCCGTGGCCTGACGCCGGCCGGCCGTCCCCCTCCGGCACGGCGGGCGACGACCGGTCGTCCCCGCGCCAGAGCCGCTCCGGGCGCGCACGTACCGGGAGAGCCACTCTCGCTGACTCTCCCGGTACGTGGGGCTCCCGGGGGGCGGGACACCGAAGTTCTGCCCCGGCCGCCGGCGCCCCAAACCCGGTCGGGAGATTTTTTCTCGGGCGGACCGTTGCTCAGCCGGGGGGGACGATGGTGTCGTCGACCGGCTCGTCGCGGGACGCCTCGCCCTCCTGAATGAAGCGGTGGTCGCCCTGGTCGACGACGTCGTCCTCGGCCCGGCGCCGCACCTCGTCGAGGTCCTGCTGGAGGTGGTCCAGCTGCTCCTCGGGCGTCGCCCCGGCGCCGGCGCCCTGGCCGCCCTCCTCGCCTGTCTCGTCGCGAACCTGGTCGTCGGTCATGGGACAGCCCTACCCAGGGGCGACGGCGCCGTCCCACGCCTCGGGCATCCCGCCCTCGCCCCGCAGCGACCGGGCGCAGGCCACGCCCGCCGTCGCCCCCTTGGCGGCCGCCACCTGGATGAGCTGGAGGCCGGGGGTGACGTCGCCGGCGGCGTAGACGCCGGGCACCGAGGTGGCGCACTCGTGGTCCACCTCGACGCAGCCGTCGCCGGTCATCCGGCACCCGAGCTGGCCGGCCAGCTCCGTGCGCGGCTGGTGGGCGATGGAGAAGAAGGCCAGCTCGCAGGGGACCACCCCGCCACGGCGCAGCCGCACGCCGTCGAGGCCGCCCCGGGGCCCCAGCAGCTCGGTGGCGTCGTCCTCCAGGACGGGGACGCCGGCGGCGGCCAGCCGGCGGCGGCACTCGGCGTCGCCCTCGAAGGCCCGCCCGTCGGTCACCACGGTGACGTCCCGGGCCCACCCCAGCAGGGTCAGGGCGAAGCCGGTGACGTCCTCGCTCCAGCCGAAGACGACGACCCGGGCGTCCCTCGCCTCGTAGCCGTCGCAGCTCGGGCAGTGGAACACGCTGGCCCCGTAGTGCTCGAAGAAGCGGTCGACCTCGGGGAACCGGTCCCGCACCCCGGTGGCCAGCACCAGGCGGCGGGCCAGGAGCGCCGGCCCGGCGCCGTCGGTGACCACCTCGAAGCCCCCGGCGGCGTCGCGCCGCACCTCGGCCGCCTCGCCCTGGCACAGCTCGGCCTCCGGGTAACGCAGGAGCTGGGCCCGGGCCCGTTCGGCCAGGGTGGCCGGGTGGACCGGGTCGTCGCCGAGGTACCCGTGGGCCTGCTCGACCCAGCGGTTCCGGGGCTCGCCGCCGTCGAGGAGCGCCACCGAGCGCCGGTAGCGGGCGATCCAGGTGGCCGCCGCCAGGCCGGCCGGCCCCCCGCCGACCACCACGACGTCGTACCTGTGCGCCACGGCCCCCCTCAGGCCAGCACGGCGACGGAGTCGGGGCCCAGCCGCAGGACGCCGGGCGCCCGCATCCCGGCGCCCTCCGACGCCACCACCACGGCGCCGGCGACGGCCACGTCGACGGGCGAGGGGCCCACGTTGCCGGCGACGGTCACCGGGCCGCGCCGGACGACGATCGACCCCGCCCCCTCGTCCACCACGCAGCTCACGGCGTCGAGCCGGCCGTCGGTCAGGGCGGGGACCGAGCGCCGCAGGGCGATGAGGCGCCGGTGCCAGTCGTGCACGGCGGCGTGGCCCTTCTCCCCCAGCTCGGACCAGTCCAGCTTCGACCGCTCGAAGGTGGCCGCGTCCTGGGGATCGGGCACGTCGGCCGGTTCCCACCCGAAGGCCACGAACTCCGACCGGCGGCCCTCGCTCACCGCCCGGCCGAGGGCCGGGTCGGCGTGGTCGGTGAAGTACTGGAACGGCGTGCCCGCCGCCCACTCCTCGCCCTGGAACAGCATGGGGACGAAGGGGCTGGTGAGGACCAGGGCGGCGGCCAGGCGGAGGCGACCGGGCGACATGAGCGCCCCGCTGCGCTCGCCCCGGGCCCGGTTGCCGACCTGGTCGTGGTTCTGGGCGTAGCCGACGAACCGGTGGCCGGACAGGGCGGGGTCGTAGCGGCCGTGGCGGCGGTCGCGGTAGGGCGAGTACCCGCCGGCGTGGACGAACGCCCGCCGCAGGGCGGTGGCCACGTCGGCCAGGGACCCGAAGTCGGCGTAGTACCCGTCGCGCTCGCCGGTGAGGGCGGCGTGGACGGCGTGGTGGAGGTCGTCGCTCCACTGGGCGTCCATGCCGTAGCCGCCCACCTCGCGGCGCCTGACCACCCGGGGGTCGTTCAGGTCGCTCTCGGCCACCAGGAACAGCGGGCGGCCGACGGCGGCGGCCAGGGCCTCCACCTCGATGGCCAGCTCCTCGAGCAGGTGGACGGCGGAGGTGTCGAGGATGGCGTGGACGGCGTCGAGGCGCAGGCCGTCGCAGTGGTAGTCGCGCAGCCACATCCGGGCGTTGTCCACGAAGAAGGCCCGCACCTCGTCGCTGCCCGGCCCGTCGAGGTTCACCGCCTGGCCCCACGGGGTGGCGTAGCGCTCGGTGAAGTACGGCCCGTAGCTGCCCAGGTGGTTGCCGGCCGGCCCCAGGTGGTTGTACACGACGTCGACCACCACGCCCAGCCCCCGGGCGTGGCAGGCGTCCACCAGCCGCTTCAACCCGTCGGGGCCGCCGTAGGCGGAGTGGGGGGCGTACAGGTCCACGCCGTCGTAGCCCCAGCCCCGCGTGCCGGGGAACTCGGCCACCGGCATCAGCTCGACCGCGTCCACGCCCAGGTCGACCAGGTGGTCGAGGCGCCCCACCACGGCGTCGAAGGTGCCCTCGGGCGTGAAGGTGCCCGCGTGCAGCTCGTAGAGCACGGCCGACGGCAGGTGGACGCCCCGCCAGCCGCCGTCGGTCCACCCGAAGGCGGCGTGGTCGACGGTGCGGGACGGGCCGTCGACGCCCACCGGCTGCCACGGCGAGCGGGGGTCGGGCAGCACCGGCCCCCCGTCGAGCGAGAAGCCGTAGTCGGTGCCCGGTGCCGCCTCGCCGACGTCGATCTCGAACCAGCCCCGGGCGCCGGGGGCCATCGCCAGCCGCCGCCCCGACAGGTCGAGCCCCACCTCCGACGCCCTCGGCGCCCACACCCGGAATCGCGTCATGCCCGCCACCCTTCCCCGAACCGGTGCCGGAAACGACACGATGTCCGCGCCGGTCGGCGCGCCAGTTCGGCGGTCATCCGTCGCGGCGCTCGAGGAGGGCCACGGGGAACCGGCCGAGCAGCCCGGACACGGCCACGGCCCCGCCCTCCACCTCGGCGCCGTCGAGCACGCTGCGCCAGCGCCCCGCCGGCAGGGCGACGGTGGTGTCGCCCCACTCGCCGCCGAGGGCGAGGACCAGCCGGGGCACCACGGTGGCCGCCACGCCGCCCCGGGCGAAGGCCACCACGTGCCGGTGGCGCCCGCCGGACGCCGGGAGCGACTCGTACGACCCCCCGGCCCCGAACGCCTCCGGGCGCCGCCGGCGCAGGTGGAGCGCCTCCCGCACCACCTTGAGCTTGGGCAGCCCCTCGCCGGCCCGGGCCATGACCGCCCCGGCGTCGAGGTCGCCCAGCTCGGCCAGCAGCCGCCGGCGGGTGGCGTAGTCCACCGGGCGGCGGTTGTCGGGGTCGACCAGGCTGAGGTCCCACAGCTCGCTCCCCTGGTAGGTGTCGGGCACCCCCGGCGCGGTGAGCTTGACCAGCGCCTGGGCCAGCGAGTTCACCCGCCCGGGCGCCACCAGCGGCTCGACGAAGCCCGCCAGGTCGGCCAGGAACGCCTCGTCGCCCAGCACGCCCTCCACGAACGCCCGCAGGGCGGCGTCGTAGTCGGGGTCGGGGTCGATCCAGGAGGTGTGGACCTTGGCCTCCTTGGAGGCCTTCTCCATGTACGCCGCCGCCCGCTCCGCCGACAGGGGCCAGGCGCCGACGAGGGTCTGGTACAGCAGGTACTCGGCGTTGGGGTCGGGCCGGTCGACGCCCGAGCGGTGGCGGGTGTTGGCGGCGAACCACCGGCGCACCGCCCCGGTCCACGGCCCGGGGACCTCCGACAGCAGGTGCAGGCGGGCCCGCACGTCCACGCTGCGCTTGGTGTCATGGGTGCTGGTGGCCAGCATCGAGGTGGGCCAGTCCCGCAACGCCTCGCCGCACGCCCGGTGGAACTCCTCCACCGGCGTGCCCCACCGGGCGGGGGAGCCTCCCACCTCGTTGAGCGACACCAGGGGCACGTAGTCGTAGAACGCCGTGTCCTCCACGCCCTTGGCCATCACCGGCCCGGTGAACTGCTGGAAGCGGGCCACCAGCTCGGCCTCCACCTCACCGACCGGCGAGGGCAGGCCGGGAGCGGAGTCGGCGCGGTGGCGCAGCAGCAGCAGGTCGGCGAGGAAGGCGAACAGCTCGGGGTCGATCTCGGGCCGGCGCCCGGACGCCGCGGCCACCGCCGCCTCGACGGCGGCCACGTCGTCGTCGTGCACCTGGCCGGCCGCCGGGCGGACGTAGGTGCGGTAGACGGGGAAGCAGGCGGCGACCTCCCGCAGCGCCTCGTGCAGCTCGTGGCGGGTGTAGTCGCGGTAGCGCCGGTTGCGCTCGCACACCTCCACGAACAGCCCGGTGAGGCGGTTGAGGTCGGCGGCCAGGATGTCGCGCAGCACGACGTGCTTCTTGGCCAGCACCACCTCGTCGAAGTCGGTGGGCCGGCCGGTCACCTCGGCGTACAGCCCCAGCAGCGGCTCACGCCCGGCGGGGTCCACGAACAGCCCGCCCACCCGGGACAGGAACTCGTAGCCGGTCGTGCCGGCGACGGGCCACGGGCGCAGCCGCTCGCCCGGCTCCAGGATCTTCTCCACCACGACCCACGCCCCCCCGGTGGCGTCGGCCAGGCGGCGCAGGTAGGCCTCGGGGTCGACCAGGCCGTCGGGATGGTCGATGCGCAGCCCGTCGACCACGCCCTTGCCCAGCCACTCCAGGACCAGGGCGTGGGTGTCGTCGAACACCTGGGGGTCCTCCACCCGCACGCCCACCAGGGTGTTGATGTCGAAGAAGCGCCGGTAGTCCAGCTCCCGGCCGGCGGTGCGCCAGTACGCCAGGCGGTAGTTCTGCCGGTCGAGCAGGGCGTCCAGCGCGTCGTGGTCGGCGTTGAGGGCCTCCACCCGGGCGTCCACGGCCGACGCCACCGCCGGGTCCTCCTCGCACAGGGCGGCCAGGCGGGACTGGAGCACCTCCTTGTCGCGGTGGCGCTCCCGGACGCTCTCCCGGTCGGTGGCGGTGGCCGGCGGGAGGCGGCCCAGGGCCGTGCCGATCGACTCCAGCTCCGGCACCCCGCTCTCCTCGGCGGCGGCGAGCAGGAGGCGGTCGAGCGTCCGGGGCGCGACCGGGAAGGCGTGCTCGTGGTAGCAGACCACGAAGGCCCCGCCCCGGCGCTCCACCCGCAGCTCCCCCGCCTCCAGCACCCTCCCGTAGTGGTCGCCCAGCACGGGCAGCAGCACGGTGTGGCGCAGCTTGGCCTCGGGCGGGTCCCAGTCGACGTCGAAGTACGAGGCGTACACGCTCGCCGGGCCGTCCTCCAGCACGTCCCACCACCAGGCGTTCTCCGCTCCGGCGATGGCCATGTGGTTGGGGACCACGTCGAGCACCTGCCCGAGGCCGGCGGCGCCCAGCGCGTCGCACAGCGCGGCGTGGCCCGCCTCGCCGCCCAGCTCGGCGTTCACCCGCCGGTGGTCGACGACGTCGTAGCCGTGGGTGCTTCCCGCCGCCGCCTGGAGGACGGGCGAGGCGTACAGGTGGCTCACGCCCAGGTCGGCCAGGTACCCCGCCACCTCGGCGGCCGCCGCGAAGCCGAACGAGGGCGACAGCTGGACCCGGTAGGTCGACGAGGGGGCCGCCCGGCCCCCCCCGCCGGGCCCCCCCTCGCCCTCGCCGGGCTCAGCCGCCACGGCGGAGCAGCACCAGCGAGCGGCTCTCCACGGCCAGGACGTCGCCCGCCTTGGCCTGCGAGCCCTCGTCGAAGTCGTCGGCGGTGTCGACGATCTTGACCCAGCGCTCGCCGAAGCGCTCCTCGGGCAGGCGGAACTCGACCGGCTCGTGGTGGGCGTTGAACAGCACGAGGAAGGAGTCGTCGACGATGCGCTCACCGCGCGCGTCGAGGTCGGGGATGGCCTCGCCGTTGAGGAACACCCCGAGGCTCTTGGCCACCCCCCGCGTCCAGTCCTCGTCGTTCATCTCCGTCCCGTCGGCGCGGAACCACGCGATGTCCGACACGCCGGCGCCGTGGAGGGGCTGGCCCTGGAAGAAGTGCCGCCGGCGGAACACCGGGTGGGTCTTGCGGAGGCTGATGAGGCGCCGGGTGAACGAGACCCGCATGCCGTCCTGGCGGTCCCAGTCGAACCACGACACCTCGTTGTCCTGGCAGTAGGCGTTGTTGTTCCCGCCCTGGGTGCGGCCCAGCTCGTCGCCCCCGAGGATCATGGGCACGCCCTGGGAAAGCAGGAGGGTGGCCAAGAAGTTCCGCACCTGGCGCCGGCGCAGCTCGATCACCTCGGGGTCGTCGGTGGGCCCCTCCACCCCGCAGTTCCACGACCGGTTGTGGCTCTCGCCGTCCCGGTTGTCCTCGCCGTTGGCCTCGTTGTGCTTCTCGTTGTAGGACACCAGGTCGGCGAGAGTGAACCCGTCGTGGGCGGTCACGAAGTTGATGCTGGCGACCGGGCGGCGCCCGCCCGACTCGTAGAGGTCCGAGCTGCCGGTGAACCGGTAGGCGAACTCGTCGAGCGTCTTGGGCTCGCCCCGCCAGAAGTCGCGGACGTGGTCGCGGTACTTGCCGTTCCACTCCGACCACAGCGGCGGGAAGCTGCCCACCTGGTAGCCGCCCTCGCCCAGGTCCCAGGGCTCGGCGATGAGCTTGACCTGGCTGACCACCGGGTCCTGCTGGATCAGGTCGAAGAAGGCCGACAGCCGGTCGACCTCGTGGAACTGGCGGGCGAGGGAGGCGGCCAGGTCGAAGCGGAAGCCGTCCACGTGCATGTCGGTGACCCAGTACCGCAGGCTGTCCATGATGAGCTGGAGCACGTGCGGGTGGCGCATGTCGAGGCTGTTGCCGGTGCCCGTCGTGTCGTAGTAGTAGCGCCGGTCGTCGTCGACCAGGCGGTAGTAGCCGGCGTTGTCGATGCCCTTCAGCGACAGCACGGGGCCCATGTGGTTGCCCTCGGCCGTGTGGTTGTACACCACGTCGAGGATCACCTCGATGCCGGCCTCGTGCAGCGTCTTGACCATCTGCTTGAACTCCTGCACCTGCTGGCCGGCCTGGCCGGTGGCGCTGTACTCGTTGTGGGGCGCCAGGTAGGCGATCGAGTTGTACCCCCAGTAGTTGCGCAGCCCCTTGGTGACCAGGTGCGCGTCGTGCACGAACTGGTGCACCGGCAGCAGCTCGACGGCGGTGACGCCCAGGGTCAGGAGGTACTCGACCACCGTGGGGTGGGCGATGCCGGCGTAGGTGCCGCGCAGCTCGTCGGGGACGCCGGGGTGGCGCATGGTCAGGCCCTTGACGTGGACCTCGTAGATGATGGCCTCGTGGTAGGCCGACGTCGGGGGGCGATCGTTGGCCCAGTCGAACCAGGGGTTGGTCACCACGCACTTGGGCATGTGCGACGCGCTGTCGGCGTGGTTGACCGAGTCCGGCTCCCCGAACCGGTACGGGAACACCGCCTCGCTCCAGTCGACCTGGCCCTCGACCGACTTGGCGTAGGGGTCGAGGAGCAGCTTGGCGGGGTTGCAGCGGTGGCCGGCGGCCGGCTCGTAGGGCCCGTGCACGCGGTAGCCGTACCGCTGCCCGGGGCCCACGCCGGGCAGGTAGCAGTGCCAGCAGTAGGCGGTCACCTCCGGCATGGCGATGCGGCTCTCGTTCCCGTCCTCGTCGAAGAGGCACAGCTCCACCCGCTCGGCCACCTCGGAGAACACCGAGAAGTTGGTCCCGGCGCCGTCGTAGGCGGCACCCAGCGGGTACGGGCGGCCGGGCCAGACCTGCATCGGGTCAAGCTAATCCAGCCCGGTGGCGCCCGGGGCAGGGGTGGGCACGCCGGCCGGCGGGGAACACTCCCCCCATGGACCACCACAGCACCGACCCCCACGACGCCAAGGTGAGGACCGTGCCGCTGCCCGCCGACGAGGCCGGCGGAGGCGAGCGGGTCATCGCCCAGGAGAACCAGAGCCCCGAGGTGGCCGTCGGCAGCGGCGAGTGGCCGTCGACGGAGGCGCCGCCCACCGGCCCGGCGCCCGGCCCGGCGGCGGGCGAGGGCGGGCCGGCCGGCGAGGGCGGGCCGGCCGGCTTCGCGCCGGTGAGGGAAGTGCTGGAGGCCGACCCGGTGGCGGGCGGGTCCCGCTCGGTGCCGGACGACGACGCCGACGCCACGGGCGGCACCCGCTTCTCCTGACGGTCCCCGGGCGCCACGCCCGCCCGGTCCCCACCCGGGATCCTCCACCGGGGCGATGGTAAATTACCGCCGGCCGTACTTCCACCGGCCGGGGGACTCAGGACGGGGCTCGATGCCAGCTGACCATCGGGGGCGGGCCCGGCGCCGGTGCCGGCGAGCGACGCTGATCGCCCTGCTGGCGGCGGTGGCCGTGGCCGGCGCGGCCTGCGGCTCCCAGCAGGCCACCAGCACGCCCACGGTGCTGCGGGTCCTCATGACCGACGACTGGGTCACGCCGCCGTTCGTCGACGCCGTGCGGGAGTTCGAGCGCCGCCACCCCAGCGTGCGGGTGGACGTGGACAAGGGGCCGATCAGCGAGATGCTCGACACCGTGGTCGCCAGCGCCAACAGCGGCGACGTGCCCGACGTGGTCCAGGCGCACGCCTTCTCGGCGGCGGCCCAGGGACTGGCGCAGCCCCTCGACGACCTGTGGGAGCGGCACCTCGACGCCGCCGAGTTCCTCCCCGGCGCCATCGACGACGTCACCTGGAAGGGGCGGCGTTACGGCGTCCCCCTGGACACCAACGCCCTGTTCCTCCTCTACGACTCCGAGCACCTCGCGGCCGCCGGCGTCCCCGAGCCCCGGGGCCGCATGAGCTTCGAGCAGTTCGAGCAGGCGGCCCGGGCCCTCACCTCCGGCGACCGCCGCGCCCTCGCCATCCCCAGCAGCACCTGGTGGGTCTACGGGTGGATCCGCGCCGCGGGAGGCGACCTGCTGCGCGTGGAGGGCGAGGAGGTGGGGGTCACGCTCGACGACCCGGGGGCGGTCGCCGCCCTGGACTTCCTCGCCCGCCTCGTGCGCCAGGGGCTCGCCTTCTCCCCCACCGCCGTCGACTCGCACAGCGACAACGCCCTGGGCCTGTTCCGGGCCGGCAAGGCCGCCACGCTGGCCAGCGGGTCGTGGGACCTGGCGACGCTCCGCCGGCTCCCCGAGGGCGAGCGCTACCGCACCGCGCTGCTCCCCGCCGCCACCGGCCCGGGACCGGCGGGCTCGGTCATGGGCGGCAGCAGCATGTTCGCTCCCGTGGGGTCGCGCCGGCGCGCCCTGGCCTTCGACTTCATGGCCCTGCTCGTCTCCGACGACTACGCCCTTCGCTTCGCCACCGAGGAGGGCCGCCTCCCGGTGCGGGCCCGCGTCTACGAGGACCGGTTCTTCGAGCGCCCCGAGCTCGAGCCGGTGATCGAGCAGCTCCGCTCGGCCAGCCCCATGAAGCTCACCGCCTACCCGAGGGCCCACGACGTGTTCCAGGACGCCGTGGACCGGGTCCTGCGCCAGGGCGAGGACGCGGCCACCGTGATGGCCGAGGCCCAGCAGCGGGCCCGCGCCCTGCTCGGCAGTTGACGGCGGGCGCCGCCGCCGCCGGCGAGGCGCGGGCCCGGCCGGCGGGCCCGGAGGCGGCGGGCCGGGGTCGCCCGTCGCAGCTGGTCTCCCGCCTGCGCTCGTCGCTGCTGCTCAAGATCCTCGCCGGCCTGGTGGTCGCCGTCGTCGGCTCCAGCACCCTCACCGCCCTGGTCGAGACCACCCTCACCCGCAACGCCCTCGACGCCCAGTCCCGCCGCATCACCGCCGGGGACCTCCGGGTCCTCGAGCAGGCGTACGCCCAGCGCGAGCGCCGGCTGGTCGGCGACCTCCGCAACCTGGAGGAGGTCCTCGTCGGCCGGGGGCTCCTGGCCGAGGACCAGCGGACCGAGCTGATCAGCGAGTTGAGCGGCCTCTACCGCAACTACGAGCTCGACCTCCTCGAGGTCCTCGGCCCCGGGGGGCGGCCCCTCCGGCCCCCGGTCCGGGCCCCGGCCGTCGAGCTCCGCCCCGGGGCGGCCGGGCCGGCGGCGGACCGGCCCACGGTCACCAGCCGCCTCCTGGCGACGACCGACGGTGGCTGGGTCCAGGCGGTGATCGTGCCCATCGGCACCGGCGACAGCCCCCACCTGCTGGTCGGGGGCTACCGCTTCGGCGACGAGTTCGCCCTCCGCCTGCGCGGCTCGCTGGGCGAGCTGAGCCACGTGGTGCTCGTCGTCGGCGGCGACGTGGTGGGCGCCACGCTCGCCGTGGAGCCCACCCGTCCGCCGGGCGTGGACGCGCCCGGCGGCGCCCTGCCGACGTCGCCCGTCGCGGCGCGCATCGCCGGCGACGACGTCCTCGTGGGGTACCGCCCGGTTCGCGGGGCCGGCAGCGTCCCGGGGGCCTTCGGGGTGTTGGTCCACGACCCCGGCAAGCCCCTGGACCGGGCCCTCGCCGACGCCCGCCTGATCGCCGCCGCCCTGCTGGCGGTGCTGTCCCTCCTCGTCGGCTGGCTGTTCTTCCGGGCGCTGGTCCGCCCGCTGTTCGCGCTGAAGGACACCGCCGGCCGCATCGCCGCCGGCGACCTGGAGGCCACCTTCGAGGCGGCGGGCAGCGACGAGGTGGCGGACCTGGCCCGGTCCCTGGAGCGGATGCGCACGGAGCTGCGCGCCCAGCTCGACCTCATCGCCGAGCAGGCGGAGGCGCTCCGGCACAGCTCCCACCGCATCGTCGCCGCCCAGGACGAGGAGCGCCACCGCCTGGCCCGGGACCTCCACGACGGCATCCAGCAGCACCTGGTGGTCCTCCGCATGGGCTTCGGTCTGGCCAAGGAGGCGGCCGAGCGGGCGCCGGGCACGGCGGCGCGCTCCCTGGCCGACCTGGGAGCCGAGCTCGACGCGGTGATCGAGCGCCTCCGCGAGGTGAGCCACGACCTGTACCCCTCCATCCTGGTCGACCGGGGGCTGGCCGCCGCCCTGCACAGCGCCGTGGGGCGCCTGCCCGTGCCGGCCCGGCTGGCGTGCCGCCCCGACCCCCTCCCCCGCCTCCCGCCCGAGATCGAGAGCGGGGCCTACTTCCTCGTCGGGGAGGCGGTGGCGAACGCCCTCAAGCACGCCGGCGCCGGCGAGATCACCATCGAGCTGGAGCTGGGCGAGTCGGAGCTGCGGGTGGCGGTCCGCGACGACGGCCGGGGCTTCGACGCCGACGACACCGGGCACCGGGGCGGCCTGCTCCACATGCAGGACCGGGCCCGCTCGTTCGGGGGCACCCTGCGCATCCGGTCGTCGCCGGGCGCCGGCACCGAGGTGGAGGCCACCTTCCCGCTGCACCGATCGGCCGGCGTGGCAACCAGGTAGGTTCGGCGCCGGGCTTTGGCCCCCCGCTAGGAGGCCGGGCCCACGTCGCGCTGGAGGAAGAACAGCACGGCCGCCACCCGGTGGTTCCGGTCGAGGTCCTCGCTCAGCCCCAGCTTGCGGAAGATGGCGTTGATGTGCTTCTCGACCGCCCGCTCGGTGAGGGCCAGGGCGTCGGCGATGGACGCGTTGGTCCGCCCGGTGGCCATCATCTCGAGGACGTCCCCCTCCCGCCTGGTGAGCCCGTGCAGGCGCGAGCGGGAGCGCCGGTGCTGGGCCACGATCAGCGCGTCCACCACCTTGGGGTCCAGCACCGAGCCGCCCGCCGCCGCCTCCCGGATGGCCTCGGCCAGCCGGCTGGGGTCGCCCAGCCGCTCCTTCAGCAGGTAGGCGAGGCCCTCGGAGCCATCGCGCAGCAGGTCGAGGGCGTACTCGGGGTCGGCGTACTGGGAGAGGATCACCACGCCGATCCCCGGGTGCGACGCCCGGATGCGGCGGGCGGCGTCGATGCCCTCGGTCCGGTGGGTCGGCGGCATCCGGATGTCCAGCACCACCGCGTCGGGAGGGTCGGCGTCCACCAGGGCGTAGAGCTCGTCGGGGTCGCCCGCCAGGCCGACGACCTCCACACCGTCGACCGACGACAGCACGCTGCGCGCCCCTTCGCGGACGAGGTACTCGTCGTCGGCCACGACGACTCGCAGGCCACCCGCCCGATCTGCCGCCATCCCCAGCCCTCCGCGGCCCAGTGTACGGGCCCGTGGTGGTGCTGGCACCCCTGTTGGAAGACACCGGATGCCACGGTTTCCTTTCCGTGGCGGGCGTGGCTCACTACGGGGGACGACGCCGACGGGCGCGTCCTTCCGGGGAGGGATGCCATGGAGACGACCCGGGCCGCCACGCCGGCGGTGCTCGGCCGCTCGGCGGCGCCCGGCGGCGCCGGGCGAGGTGGCGGGGAGGGACTCCGGCGGCGGCCGACGCCGCTGGAGGACGCCCTGGCCGGCCACGTCGCCGCCCTCGCCGGTCACCGCCTGCCGCGCCGGCACCTCGACGCCGTGCTCGACCGCCTGGGCGTGCGGGGCCGCCCGCCGCTCACCCTGGCCGAGGCGGGGCGGGTGGCGGGACTGAGCGGCGAGCGGGTGCGCCAGCTCGAGGCCCGGCTCCGCAAGGAGCAGGCGGCGGCCCAGCCGCCACCGCCGCCCGAGCTGGACGAGGCGCTCGCCGCCGTGGCCGAGGCCGTGCCGGTGGGCGCCTCCGGGGTGCCGGAGGTCCTCCGGAGGGCGGGGCTGACCCGGCGCCCGTTCTCGGCCGAGAGCCTGGTGGCGGCGGCCCGGCTGCTGGGCCGGGCGGTGCCCTTCGCCGTGTCGGGGGTGGGACCGGGCGCCGCCCTGTTCCCACCGGCGGTGGCCGAGGCGGCCGCCCGGGCCCCGCTCATCGAGGCCCGCGCCCGCCGCCAGGTGGAGCGCACCGGGGCCACCACGCTGGCGGCGCTGGGCGCCGAGCTGGCCGAGGAGGAGGTGGACGTGCCCCCCCGCCACCTGGAGGTGGTCGTCCGGGGGTGCACCGCCGCCGTGGTCCGCGGCGACGGCTGGCTGTGGTTCGCCGACGGGTCGTGCGCCGGCGCCTTCGTCCGGGCGTCCCGGCGCATGCTCGCCGTCAACACGCCACTGCCGGTGGAATCGCTCCACGAGGGGTTGCGCCGCCACAACGCCTTCCGGCGCCGCCCGCCGCCGCCGCCGGTGGAGGTCCTGGCCGAGGTGTACGACGACCACCCGGGCTTCTGCGTCGCCGATGGCCTGGTGACGCCCACCGTGCCCGTGCCCCTCGACGCCGTCGGGCCCCTCAACCGGCGCATCCTGGAGATCCTGCGGTCCGCCCCCGGTGGCGTGATGCCTCGGACGCTGCTGCTCGAGACCTGCCACGACGCCGGGCTCAACCTCACGTCGGTGAACCTCTACACCACCTACTCCGAGTGCCTCGAGCGGGTGGGGCCGGGGATGTTCGCCGCCCGGGGGACGGCCGGCGCCGGCGGGGCGGCCACCGCCCGCCGGGCGCCGCGGGTGGTCGGGGACTGGCCGGCCTGCGGGTGGACGCCCGACGGGCGCCCGTGGCTGGCCGGCCGGGTCACGGCCGGCACGTGGGCCAACGGCGTCCTGCACGTCCCCGCCGAGGTCCAGCCCGCA
>JBKHXC010000304.1:0-4736 GCA_046566225.1 Acidimicrobiia bacterium | reverse complement strand
CCCGCCGGGCCGTGCAGGTGCGGGACCGGGAGTGCTTCCACCCCACCTGCGACGAGCCCGCCGGGCGCTGCCAGGTGGACCACGTCGAGCCCTGGGCCGCCGGGGGGGCCACGGTGGCCGCCAACGGCCGCCCCGCCTGCGGGTTCCACACCCGGGCCCGCCACCGGGGCCCACCGGCTCCCGGCTGAGGCGGCGGGGCGGCGCCATGGCGGAGCGGGCCTGGGCGTCCTGGTGGCCCGGCGCGGGCACCCGGGGCCGCCCGGCGCGCCTGGGCGCCAAGGCGGACCGGCCGGGCACCCCGGGGGACGGCGGCCCGCCCGGCCGGGTGCCCTACCCGCCTCCCGCCGCCGGACCTCCCCGAGTCCCCGGGAGGATCCCTGTCGTGCGCCGGCGGCGGCCGCCGGTGAGGGTGAAGCGGGCGGCGACCAGATGGGCGGGGCTCCGCCGAAGATGCCCGGCAGCCGCTGCGGTGGCCGGTGCCGAGGCCGGTCGACGACCGCCGCCCGGGCGCCATGACCGCCCCCGGGTGCCCCGACCGGGCACTGCTAGCCTGGGCGGGCCATGGCGAACATCAAGTCCCAGATCAAGCGCAACCTCCAGAACGAGCGCCGGCGCCTGCGCAACAAGGCGGCCCGCTCGGAGGTCAAGACGCGCGTCAAGCGGGCGGTGTCCGCCGCCGAGGCCGGCGCCGAGGACAGCGCCGAGGCCCTGCGCCTGGCCGTCAAGCGCCTCGACAAGGCGGCCGCCAAGGGCATCATCCACAAGAACCAGGCGGCCAACCGCAAGTCCCGCCTGATGCGCCGCCTGGCCCGCACCTCGGCCGAGGGCTGAGCCCCGGCCGCCCCTGCCGCCTCCCGCCGGGCTCAGGCCGGGGCGTGGGCCCGCAGGCGGCTGAGGCGGGCGACGAGCACCTCCAGCACCACCACGTCGGGCGCGCCGGTGAGCCCGCGCAGGTCGAGGTCGGCGGCGGCCAGGAGCCCGATGGCGCGGGCCACGCCGACCGGCCCGAGCCGGCGGGACTGGGTGAGCGCCTTGCGGGCCGGGAACGGGGCGGTGCCGAGAAGGACGGCGGCCGACGCCTCGTCGGCCACGCCGGCGCCGTCGAGGCGCAGCATCGCCGCGTAGTGCCGGTGCAGCGACGCCATGATCGCCAGCGGGTGGCGGTCGCCGGCCGCCAGCATCCGGTGGAGCTGGGCGAGGGCGGCGGCCGTGTCGCCCTTGTCGACGGCGTCGGTGAGCGCCCACGGTGCCACCGCCCCCGCCTCGCCCAGGAACGGCTCGAGCTCGGCCTCGCCGATCCGGGCCCCCTCGCCGTAGGCGGCGGCCAGCCCGTCCAGCAGGGTGGTGAGGCGGCCCACGTCCTCGCCCAGGTGGCGGCCGAGGGTGGCCGCCGCCCGGGGGTCGAGGCGCACCGGCGCCGCCCGGAGGCGGGCGGCCAACCACTGGTCGCGGGCCTTGCCCGTGCCCGCGCCGGCGTCGACCACCTTGCCCACCCGCCGCACGGCGTTGACCAGCTTGACGCTGACCTGGCCGCCTCCGCCGGTGAGGACCAGGGCGGTGCCGGGCAGGGGGTCGGCCAGCCAGGCCAGCACTGGGGCCAGCTCGTCGGTGAGGAAGCGGCCCACCTCCCGGGCCACCACCACCCGGCGGGCGGCCAGGAACGGCGGCGTCGAGCAGGCGTCGGCGATGGCGGCGGGCGTGGCGTCGTCGCCCGCCACCTCCTCGACGGCCATGGGGTCCCCGCCGCTCAGCTCGGCCACCAGGCGGCGGACCTCCTCGCCGACCAGCGAGGGGTCGTCGCCCCTCACCAGCCAGGCGTGGACCGAGCCCTCGGCGCTCATGGTGCCTCCAGCACGGCGGCCACGGCGTCGGCCACCCGGCGGGCCGGCCGGGGATCGGCGGTGCGGACCAGGCGGCACCCCAGGGCGACGCCCACGCAGGCGGCGGCCAGGGCGTGGACGGCAGCGTCGCCCGACCCCGCCGGGGCCGGGCCGGTCAGGTCGACCACCACCGGGTAGCCGAGGGCGGCCAGCCGGCCCGAGCCCCGCAGGACGGCGGCGGCCGTGGCCGGCGCCCGACCCCGGCCGGGGTCGACGGCGATGCGCTCCCGGGCGATGCCGGCCGCCCGCGCCCCGGCGGCGCGCGCCGCCCGCGCGGCGGCGACGGCGCCCACCACGTCGGCCGCCGCCCCGGGAGGGGGCCCGGGGGGGGCGGGCGCTCGACGCCCGTGGGCACCGTCACCGGCCCGCCCCGCCGGCGCCGGCGTCGGGGGCGGTGCGGACGGGGGCGATCGTCGCTGGGCGTCGCCACCGGCTCCCCCGGCCGGCACCGAAGCCGGTGCCGGGGGCGGTGCGAGCACCACCGTCGCTCCCGCCGAGGCGGCCGCCGCCAGCCAGTCGGGCCCGGCCGAGCCGGTGCGGTCCTCGGCCAGGGTGGCGCCGGCGGCGAAGGCGGCGGTGGCCCGGCCGGCGTCGGCGGTCGCCACCCCGACCGCCACGTCCAGGGCCGCCGCCAGCGCGGCCGCGACCTCCAGTTGCCGATCACCCTCCTCCACCACCACGGCGTCGGCCCCGTCGGCCACCAACCGGGCCGCCCGGCCCGCCACGGCGTGGCCGGCCGGGTCGACCACGCCGGTCTCGACCGCCCGGGCGCCGACGTCGAAGGCGCGGGGACCGAGGCAGACGAGCACGGGGGGAACGTACACGGGCCGACCTCGACCGCGAGCCGGGGCGACGCCGCCGTCACCCGGACCACCAGGCGCCCGGCCGTGACCGTGGTGCCCACCGGGGCGCCGGAGGGGGTGAGGACCAGGCCGGCCGGGTGGCGGGCCAGCACGGGGGCCAGCGAGCCCACCGCGCCACTCGACGGGCTGGTGACGACCACCACCGACACGCCCCGCACGCCGGCCTCCCGGAGGGCGGCGAGCAGCGGCCCGGGGCGGGGGCGGCCCACCACCAGCACCGTCGCCGGGCCGGAGCGCCACAGGCGGGCGTCGGCGGTGAGCAGCCGGCCCGACGCCGGCGCCGGCGGGGTGACGGCCGGCCACAGGCACACGGCCAGGGCGGCGGCGGCGGCCGGGGCCCGGGCCCGGCGGGCCACCACGGCGGCGAGCCCCAGGGCGGCCAGGGCGGCGACGGCCGGCCCGCCCAGCTCGCCCAGCGGGAGGGCGGCGCCCCAGCGGGCCACGCCGGCGACCCACCCGACCAGCAGGCGGGTGGGGACGTGGACGACGCCGGCGAGGGGCTCGCCGGCCAGGCCGGCGGGCAGGCCGGCGGCCAGGCCCCACACCGTGACCGGGGCGGCGGCGGGCACCGCCAGCAGGTTGGCCGGCAGCGACGCCACCGGGATCCCGCCGAACAGCGGGACCAGTACCGGGGCGACGCCCACCTGGGCGGCCACGGTGACGGCCACGGGCATGGGCAGGCGCCGCCCCAGCGGGCCGGCCAGGCCGGCGATGCCGGCGCACGCCCCGCACGAGAGGAGGAAGCCGACGGAGCCGACCAGCAGGGGGTCCACCAGGAGGAGCCCGCTCACGCCCAGCGCCAGCGCCCGGGCGGTGGAGGCGGGGCGGCCGGCGGTGGCGGCCAGGAGGGCGACGGCGGCCATGGCCGAGGCCCGCAGGACCGACGGCTCCCAGCGGGTGAGGGCGCCGAAGGCGGCGACGACCGCCAGGGCGGCCACCAGGCGCCCGCGCAGGCCGAGGAGGCGAAGGCCGGGGGCGGCCAGCGCCAGCACGAAGGCCACGTTCTGCCCGGACACCGCCAGGAGGTGGCTGAGCCCGGCGGCCCGGAAGTCGTCCACGCTGGCGGCGTCCTGGTCGCGGTCGTCGCCCAGCACCAGGCCGGTGAACAGGGCCCGGTGGTCGGGGCGGAACGACGACGTCCCCCGCACCAGGGTGCGGCGCACGTCGTTGGCCACCCGGGCCAGCGGGCCGCCGGGCGTCCAGCCGCCCACCGCTGCCAGCGAGAGCCGGGCGGCCACGTGGCGGCGGGCCAGGTAGGGGCGGGCGCGGGACGGCACCGGCGACAGCCGCCCGCGGACCTCCACCGTCTCCCCCGCCAGGCGGGGGCGCAGGGCCGAGGCAGCCGGGCCGCGGGCCCACGCCTCCACCCGGCGCCCGTCGAGGCGGAGCTCGACCCGCACCGCCCCGTCCACCCGGCGGGGGTCGGTGACGAGCACCGCCCGCCCGGCCGCCGGCGTGCCGGGAGGGGGCGGGTCGAGCCCGGCCCACGCGCGGGCGCCCAGGGCAGAGGCGAACAGGGCGGCGCCCACGCACAGAAGGGCCGGGCGACGGGCGGCCAGCGCCGCCACGGCCACCACCGCCCCCGCCCACCGGGGCAGCGGCCAGGACAGCCAGGCCCCCAGCGCGGTGGCGGCGGCCAGTGCCACCGCCCAGCGGTCGCTCACCGCCTCGCCGGCCCCCCGCCGCGGCTCACACCTTGACCAGCGGGCGGAGGGCGGCCAGCTTGGCCTCGCCGATGCCGCGCACGTCCAGGAGCTGCTCGACCGACGTGAATCGCCCGTGCTCGGCCCGGTGGTCCACGATGGCCCGGGCGGTGGCGGGGCCGATGCCGGGCAGGGAGACGAGCTGGTCCACGGTGGCGGTGTTGAGGTCGACCGGGGCCGACCCGGCGCCGGCGCCCCCGGCCCCGCCTCCCGGCGCCCCCGGCGGCGGCGCCTCGCCCCGGCGGGGGACGTACACCCGCTCGCCGTCGGCCACCCGGGCGGCCAGGTTG
>JBKHXC010000303.1:0-2345 GCA_046566225.1 Acidimicrobiia bacterium | reverse complement strand
GAGCCGAGGAAGGTGGCGTCCCCGAAGGCGAACACCCCGCCGTCGGAGGCGACCAGCCGGTACCCCCGGCCCGACGGCGTGGGCGCCATCCCCACGATGGGAGCCGACAGCCGGGTGCCGGCCGCCGAGCCCCGGAAGGCGGCGTCGCCGAAGGCGAACACCCCCCCGTCGGAGGCGGCCAGCCAGGAGCCGGCGCCGGTGGGGGTCGATGCCACCGACACGATGGACGCCGCCAGCCGCACGCCGCCGGTGGAGCCCCGGAAGGCGGCGTCGCCGAAGGCGAACACCCCGCCGTCGGAGGCCACCAGCCGGTACCCGCGGCCCGACGGCGTGCCCGCCATGGCCACCACCGGCCGGGCCAGCGGCGTCCCGCCCATCGACCCGAGGAAGGCGGCGTCGCCGAAGGCGAACACCCCCCCGTCCGCCGCCACCAGCCAGTACCCCCCGCCCGTCGGCGTGGCCGCCATGCCCACCACCGGCGAGGCGAGGCGGCGGTCCCCGGTGGAGCCGAGGAACGGGACGGCGCCGGCGGCGGGGGCCAGGAGGGCGGCGGCGACGGCGGCGGCGGCGACCACGGCGAGGGCCCGCCGGGGCGTGGCGGTGCGCATGGGCGACGACGCTACCCGGCCCCCGCATCACCGCTCCGGCGCCAGTTCCGTGCCAGCAGCCGGCGCACGACCGGCGCACGACCGGCGGCCGGCCCGGCGCCGTGTGCCAGACTCCCGGGATCGCCCGCCCCGCGCTGGCCCCGGCCTGACGGTGGACTTCCCATCCGTCCCCCTGTGGCCGCTGGCCCTGGCCGCCTCGCTCGTCGCCTTCCTCCTCCCCGGCCTGCTGGGGGCGGCGGTCCTGGGCAGGCGCGACGTCGTGCCCACCGCGGCCGTTCCCCTGACCGCCGTCGTCCTGTCGTCGACCATCGGCTACGCCGCCTTCTGGGCCTACCTGGCCGACGACGGGCTCGGCCGGGCCTTCTCGGTGGCAGCCAACACGGCCGGCGTGGCGGTGCCGGTCGTGTCGGCCCGGGCCCGCCGACTGCTGTGGCGCACGGCCAGGTCGTCGAGCGTCGCCGTCCCGTTGGCCCTGCTTCTCCTCGTCGCCGCCATGTACAACGGAGTCCTGTTCGCCCACGGCGCGCCCACGCCGGTGGTCGATCGGGCCAACGTCCACCTGCTGGACGGCAACGGACTGCCCCCCGACAACCACCTGCCCCGGCAGTTCGCCGACCGCCTCTTCCTGGGCGAGGACCCTCGACGGCCGTTCGGCGACTGGCGCAGCAGCGACCGCCCGCCGCTCCAGACCGGCGCCGTGCTCCTCCAACGCCCCTTCTCCTCCGCCCTCGGCATCGAGGGCCTCCACTACCAGCTCCTCTCCTCGGCCCTGCAGTGCACGTGGCTGGCCGCCGCATGGGCCCTGTGCGCGGCCGCCCGCTTCCGCCCGCGCGCCACCGCCCTCGCCTTGGTCGTCGCCGCCTTCTCCGGGTTCTTCTTCCTCAACTCGGTGTTCGTGTGGCCCAAGCTGTACGCCGCCGCCCTCGTCCTGTCGGCCTACGTCCTCCTGGTCGGGCGCCGGCCGCCGTGGCCGGCCGCCGCCGTGGGGGCCCTCGCCGCCGCCCTCGGCTCCCTGGCCCACGCCGGCGTGGTGTTCACCCTGGTCCCGTTGGCCGCTGTCGTCCTGGCCCGCCGCAGCCGGCCATCTCCCTCGGGTGTGCTGGCCGGAGCGGCCGTGGTGGCGGTCCTGTTGGGCCCGTGGTGGGCTTACGGGCGGTTCTACGACCCGCCCGGCAACCGGCTGGCGAAGTGGCACCTGGCCGGCTCGCCGGCCATCGACGCCCGCTCCCTGACCGAGGCGCTGGCCGACTCCTACTCCCGGGCCGGCGGGTCGGTGATCGTCCGCAACAAGGCCGACAACCTCGCCGCCGTCGTCCGTCCCCTGCCCCGCTGGTCCGACGTGCGCGACGGGGGGGCGGAGCAGTTCCGCCAGTGGGAGTTCCGATCCATGGCCTGGGCCCTGGGCCCTCTCAACCTGGGTTGGGTGGCGCTCGCCGCCGGGCTGGCCGGCCAGGCGCGCAAGCGGTGGTCTCCTCCCGCCGGGTGGCGGCCGGCGGCCGCCATGGTCGGCCTCGGCCTCGCCGCCGTGGTGGTGTGGGCGCTGATGATGTTCGGCCCGGGCACCACGGTCATCCATCAGGGCTCCTACGCCACCATGGTCCTCCTCTGGGTCGGGCTGGCCGGGGTGGTGGGCGCCCGGTCGCCCCGGTGGGGGGCCGCCGTCGCCCTCGTGCAGGTGGCCTGGTTCGTCGTCGTGTGGGCTCGCGACCTCCCCGGCCCCGCCGGCCCCCTCGCCGC
>JBKHXC010000302.1:0-3420 GCA_046566225.1 Acidimicrobiia bacterium | reverse complement strand
CGGGCGCCGGCCGCGCCGGCCCGCCCGGTCGCCTCGGCCCCGTACATCCCGGCGACCGTAGCCGGGCCGGGTGGCCGGCTGGGCGCCCAGCCACCACCATGGAGCGGTGCGCCAGGTACGCGACCTGAAGGTGGAGGTCGGGGGGCGCCTGGTCGTGTCGGGCGCCACCTTCTCGGTGCGCGCCGGCGAGAAGGTGGGCCTGGTCGGCCGCAACGGCGCCGGCAAGACGAGCATGCTGGCCGTCCTGGCCGGTGAGGCCCCCCCGGTGGGCGGCGCCGCCCTGCGCCGGGGCGCCCTCGGGTACCTGCGCCAAGAGGCGCGCCCGGCGGGCTGCGGCGTGGACGCCACCGCCCTGTCCCACGTGCTGTCCGGCCGGGGCCTCGACGAGGCGGCCCGGCGCATCGAGAAGCTGCGCATCGCCCTGGAGGAGGATCCCTCGGGGCGCAACGTGGAGCGCTACAGCCGGGCCGAGGACGCCTTCGGCGACGCCGGCGGCTACGCCGCCGAGGCGGAGGTCCGCCGCATCGTGGCCGGCCTCGGCCTCGCCCCCGACCGCATCGACCTGCCCGTCGAGGTCCTCTCCGGCGGGGAGCGGCGGCGCGTCGAGCTGGCCCGCATCCTCTTCGCCGGCAGCGACCTGCTCCTCCTCGACGAGCCCACCAACCACCTGGACACCGACGCCGGCGCCTGGCTCATGGGGTTCCTCCGGTCGTACCGGGGCGCCCTGCTGGTGGTCAGCCACGACCTGGCCGTCCTCGACGAGGCGATCACCCGGATCCTGCACCTCGACGAGGGCGAGGTCGTCGCCTACAAGGGCACCTACAGCCAGTACCGCACGGCCCGCCGGCGCGACGAGGAACGCCTGGCCCGCCTGGCCGGGCGCCAGGCGGCCGAGATCGCCCGGCTGGGCGCCCTGGCCGACTCCATGCGGGGCCAGACCCAGCGGCGGGCGCGGGCCGCCAAGTCGATCGACGCCCGGGTGTCCCGCCTGGAGACCCGGGCCGTGAGCGGGCCCGCCCGGGAGCGCCGCTACCGCCTGCGGTTCCCGCCCGCCCCGCCGTCGGGCCGCCTGGTGCTGGAGGCGGAGGCGGTCACCAAGGCCTACGGCGGGCCGCCCGTGCTCGACGGCGTGTCCCTCGACGTCGAGCGGGGCCAGCGCCTGCTCGTGATGGGGCTCAACGGCGCCGGCAAGACCACCCTCCTGCGCATCCTGGCCGGGGTGACGGCGCCCGACGCCGGGGCCGTGCGGGCCGGGCACGGGGTGTCGCCCGGCTACTACGCCCAGGAGCACGAGGGCATCGTCGCCGGCCGGGACGTGATCTCCCACCTGCGCGAGGACTGCGCCCTCGAGGACCAGGAGCTGCGCAACCTGCTCGCCATGTTCGGGCTGGTGGGCGACATCGCCTTCCAGGACGCCGGCACGCTGTCGGGCGGTGAGAAGACCAAGCTGTCGCTGGCCCAGCTGGTGGCGGGCCGCCACAACCTCCTGTTCCTCGACGAGCCCACCAACAACCTCGACCCGCCGTCGCGGGAGGCGGTGGCGGCGGCCCTCGCCGCCTGGCCGGGGGCCATGGTCCTGGTCAGCCACGACGCCGCCTTCGTGGAGGCGCTGGCGCCCCACCGGGTGCTCCAGCTCCCCGAGGGGACCCTCGACTGGTTCAGCGACGACCTGCTGGAGCTGGTGGAGCTGGCCTGAGCGCCGGCCGGCCGGTGGCAGGCGCTCCCGTCGTCGTCAGCCGGCGCGGGCCCGGCCGCGCTCGCCGGCGCCCGTGCCGGCGCCGCCCGGGCCGGGGCCGGCGGGGGGACGGTCGCCGGCGGACCGGTCGGCGACCTCGTCGGTGGCGGGGCCGGCGACGTGGGCAGGCGGGGACTCGAGGCGGCTCCGGCGCGCCCGCTCCTCGGCCTTGTCCAGCTCGCGGCGGTGGCGCTCGGCCTCGGCCCGGGCCTCGGCCTCGGGACCCACGTCGGGGTCGGCGGCGCGGGTCACCAGCTTGGCGTGCCACCGCTCGCCGAGGGCGCCGCCGGCCAGCGAACCCACCAGCATGGCGAGCAGCGAGCCCAGGCCGGCGACGGTGGCGACGTCGCGCCACTCGTCGCCCGAGGTCGGCACGCCGATGCTGCGCAGGTTGCGGAGGATGTCGTCGCCGTCGGTGAAGACGTTCACCAGGCCGGTGACGCCCACGGCCACCACCAGGCCGAGGACGAAGACCATGGCGCCGTTGGTGGCGCCCGCCCGGCGGGCCATCCGGCCGGCGACGTAGCCGCCGAAGAGGTAGCAGGCGAGGAGCACGGCGGCCACCACCGCACCCCCCGCCGCCCCCAGGGTGCGCCACTGGTTGGCGCTCAGGTCGGTGTCGAAGCCCGCCGACTCGGCCACGGCGGCGGTGACCGCCATCAGCACGGCGAAGGCCCCGTAGGCCACCAGCACGCCGGCGAGGACGCTGGCCAGCGAGATGCGCCCCATGCCGGCCCGGTGGGCCAGGGCCGCCCGGTCCCCCCGGGTCTCCACGACGTGGGATCTGGTGTGTGCCATCGCTGCCTCCTCGATGGTGCCGTGTGCCAGGGATCTCCCCCCGGCCCGGGGCCGGGAAACGGCGGCGGGAGCGAGGCAGCCGGCCGCGCGCCGCGGGCGCTGCCGCCCGTGGCCTGCCCGCCGGGGCTCAGCGCACCTCGGCCAGCGTGCGCTCGGCCGCCCGCAGGCCGTGCACCCCGGCGTGCACGCCGGCCCGGGCCAGGTCCAGGGCCGTCACCCGCCCATCCCCGGGCAGCCGGCCCGGGCGGGCCCAATCGTCGCCGTGCATGGCCTCGATGGTGGCGGCCAGCGCCCCGGCCGCCCCCGCCACCCGCTCCAGCACCGCCTCGAGCGGGACGCCGGCGCCGGTCCCCGCCGCCGGCGCCGGCTCGGGGTCGACGGCGGGGTCGTCGGCGGCCCGCACCTGGGCCAGGGCGGCGGCGGCGGCGTCGAGGCCGGCGGCGGCGGCCAGGGCGTGGCCGGCGGCGGACGGCCCGCCCGACGGCGGCCGGCGGTGGACGACGTCGGGGTCCTCGTCGTCGGGGCGCACGAGCAGGGCCCGGAAGCGCCGGGGGTAGGAGCGGGCGGCCACGGCGGCGTCCGACGGGCTCACCCGCGACGGGTCGAAGCCGCAGCCGGCGCAGGGGCGGCCCGCCGGTGACATGCCGCTACCGTACGCCGGTGCCCACGACCGTCGGCCCCGGCGTGGTGGAGATCGACACCTGCCTGGGCGGGTGGGACCGGGTCACCGCCGGCTACCTGATCGAGGGGCCGGCGCCGGTGCTGGTGGAGACGGGGAGCCAGTCGTCGGTCGCCACCCTGCTGGCCGCCCTCGACGGCCTGGGCGTGGGCCCCCGGGACCTGGCGGCGGTGGTCGTCACCCACATCCACCTCGACCACGCCGGCGG
>JBKHXC010000301.1:0-1781 GCA_046566225.1 Acidimicrobiia bacterium | reverse complement strand
TGGCACGGCACCCGACCCGCCCAGCACCCCGACGTCGACTCGCTGGAGGAGGCCCTGGGCTGGGTGGTGCCGGCCGACATCCGGGCCGAGCTGGAGGCCGACCAAGCCGCTCTGGACGGAGGCCGGTGATGGGCGCCCCGGTGGTGTCCGCCCTCGCCTACGCACGGCGGGGCTGGGCGGTGTTCCCCTGCCACGCCCCCGCCGCCCGGGGGGGCTGCACCTGCGCGGCGGGGGCGGGCTGCGCCAGCCCGGCCAAGCATCCACGCACCCGCCGGGGCCTGCACGACGCCAGCTGCGACCCGGCCCGCATCAAGGCGTGGTGGCGCACGTGGCCGGGGGCGAACGTGGGGATCCGCACCGGGGCCGGCCTGGTGGTGGTCGACGTCGATCCAGCGCACGGCGGGGCGGTCAGCGTCGATGCCCTGGAGGCCGCCCACGGGCGCCTGCCCGACACCATGGCGGTGCGCACCGGCGGGGCCGGGCTGCACCTGTACTTCGCGGCGGTCGGGCCGGTGCGCAACAGCGCCGGCGCCCTCGGGCCCGGCGTGGACGTCCGGGGCGACGGCGGCTACGTGGTGGCCCCGCCCAGCCGCCACGCCTCGGGCGGGCGGTATCGGTGGGCGGGCGGAGCGACGCTGGCCCCGCTGCCCGAGTGGGTGCTCGAGGCCCTGGTGCGGCCCGAGCCGGTGCGCACGCCGCCCGACCCTGCGCCGCTGCGGTGGCGTGGTGCCGTCTCGGCGTGGGCCGGCGCAGCGCTCGCCGGCGAGCTCGACCGGGTGGCCGGCGCCCCGGAGGGACAGCGCAACGACACGCTGAACCGGGCCGCGTTCGCCCTCGGCCAGATCGTGGGCGCCGGCCACCTCGACCACGACGAAGTGGCCGACCTGCTGGCCCGGGCCGGGGAGTGCGCCGGCCTCGCGCCCCGGGAGGTGGCGGCCACGGTGGCCAGCGGGCTGGCCGCCGGCCAGCGCTGCCCCCGCCAACCGGCCGAGCGGACCGACGCCGCCGGCGTCGACCTCCGCCGCGTCGCCCTGCCGGCGACGCCCGCGGCGGCGGAGCGCGCAGTGACGGCCGGCGAGGGGGTGTGGCCATGACGGGGCAGTACTCGCCGCTGGAGCGGGCCCGCCAGGATGTGGCCCGGCGGGCGCTGGCGGCGGAAGGCGAAGAGCAGTGGCAGGAGCGGGCCGTGCTCGGGCGCCTGGCGGTGGTGGCCGACATGGTGTGCCGCATCGGCGACCACCCCGAGAGCACCCACTACCGGGCCGAGAAGGCGGGCGCCCTGGTCGTGGCGGCGCTCCGCGTCGAGCTCGAGTGCCTCAACGCCTACCTGGGCGACGGCTGCGACGAGACGGGGGAGGACCTGGCGCAGGCGTGCCAGGCGGTGGAGATGGTGACCGAGGCGGTGCGGTCGGCCATGTGGAGCTGGGCCGCCGTCGACTCCGCCGCCGCCCTCGACGACGACGCCTTGCGCGACCTGCGCCGGGCGGCCGGCGCCTTCTCCCGGTGGGCGAACCGGGTGGCCGACGGGGCGGTGGCGGCGTCGGCCCTCGCCCTTCCGCTGCGCATCAACGCTGACGGCCCCCAGACGGGCGTGGGAGCGGAGGCGAGCGTGGACGGAGCGGGAGCCGAGCCGTGGTGAGCAGGGAGGCCGGATGGACGCTCCCGGGTCCACCCGATCGGACCGCCGGCGCGTCGGCCGAGGCGCGCCACGCCGCGCTGGCGAGGGCGAGACGGGCCAGCACCGAGGACGCGGCGCTCGACGACCTGCTGGGGCCGATCAG
>JBKHXC010000300.1:0-2474 GCA_046566225.1 Acidimicrobiia bacterium | reverse complement strand
GTCACCAGCAAGGAGACGACGAACGCAACCATCGGGTGACCTCCTCCCCACTCGTGCCGGCACCCCGACTCGTGAAATCTCTCACATTGTAGGTCGTGGCACCGGGGAACCGCATCCACCGACTTCCTCGCCTACCCACTTCCCCCTGCCTTGCCTCCCCGGCGATGGCCGTCAGGTCTACCACCCCCCGAAAGCGGCGGGCACATCGCCGCCGGCGCCGGCGAGTTGCCGGCCGGCCGAGGGGGCAACGTAGGCTGGCGCTCGCCCCGGCGGGCGACGGCCGCCGTCGCGGCACCTGACCGGACGACCGAGCCGACGCGGAGGTGAGACGTGACCGAGGTCCCCGAGCACCTTCTCCAGCGCTCCCGGAAACGGCGGGCGGCTCTGGGTCTCGGTGGCGGCGACGCCGCCGCGCCCCCCCCGTCGTCGACCTCCCCGGCCGTTCCCTCCGCCGCTCCGGCGGGGGCCCCGGCCCCCGCCGCCCCGGCGGCTCCGCCCGTCCCGGCCGGTCCACCCCCGCCGCCGCCGCCGCCCCCTCCCTACGTCGCCGCCGCGCTCGCCCGCCCGAAGATCCCGGCCTGGGCGGTGCCCGTGCTCGCCCTGCTGCCGATCTGGGCCATCGTCTACGCCGGGGCCCTGGTGGTGCCCGAGAGGGGGATCACCGACCCGGTGCTGCTCCAGGGCCAGGGCATCTACGACGCCTCGTGCGCGAGCTGCCACGGGGCCGACGGTGGCGGTGGCGTCGGCAGGCCGCTCAACGCCGGTGAGGTGCTCCTCACCTTCCCCGATCCCGCCGAGCACATCGCCTGGGTGGTGAACGGCTCACCCGCGGCCGGCACGCCCTACGGCAACCCCGACCGGCCCGGTGGGCAGCACATCTCCGCGGAGACCTCCGGCGGGCCGATGCCTCCCTTCGGCGACCTGCTCACCGAGGAGGAGATCCTGGCGGTGGTGCGCTACGAGCGGGAGATCCTCGGCGGCGAGACCGAGGGGGCCCTCGCCGGTGGCGAGGGCGGTGTCCCCGCCGGCGAGGCCCCGGCCTCCGAGGCGCAGAGCGAGGGCGGCGACGACGCCGCGGGGGGCGGGAGCGGAGGCTGACCCCGACCCGGGCCGACGTGGTGGTGGTCGGTGGGGGCCCGGCCGGGGCCGCCACCGCCTACTGGCTGGCCGAGGCCGGCCACGAGGTCGTCGTCGTCGAGCGGAAGACCTTTCCCCGCGACAAGACCTGCGGCGACGGCCTCACCCCCCGCGCCGTGCGCCAGCTGGCCGACATGGGGCTCGAGGACCAGGTGGCGGCCGCCCACCACCGCTTCGGCGGCCTCCGGGCGGTGGCGCACGGCATCACCCTGGAGCTCCGGTGGCCCGACCACCCCGACTTCCCCGGCCACGGCTACGTCGTCCGCCGGCGCCACCTCGACCAGCTCGTGGCCGAGCACGCGGTCAAGGCCGGCGCCACCCTGTGGCAGGGCAGCGAGGCGCTCGGCCCGGTGCTCGACCGGGGCCTGGTGACGGGGGTGGCGGTGCGCCGGGGCCGGTCGGGCGACCCCGAGGAGCTGCGGGCCCGCTACGTGGTGGTGGCCGACGGCGCCAACTCCCGCTTCGGGCGGGCCCTCGGCACCGCACGCGACCGGTCCTACCCCCAGGGCATGGCGATCCGGGGGTACTGGCGCAGCCCGCGGCACGACGACCCGTGGATCGAGAGCGCCCTCGACGTGCGCGACCGCAACGGCGCCTCCCTCCCCGGCTACGGGTGGATCTTCCCGCTGGGGGACGGGACGATCAACGTCGGGATCGGGCTGCTGTCGACCTTCCGGGACTGGAAGTCGGTCAACACCTCCCACCTCATGGCCGAGTTCGCCGCCACCGCCCCCGCCTACTGGGGCATCAGCCCCGAGACCCAGGTCGGCCAGCCCACCGGCGGGCGCCTGCCCATGGCCGGGTCGGTCGGGCCCAAGGCGGGGCCGACGTGGCTGGCCGTCGGCGACGCCGCCGGTTCGGTGAACCCGTTCAACGGCGAGGGCATCGACTACGCCTACGAGACCGGCCGCATGGCGGCCGAGGTGCTGAGCGAGGCGCTGACCAGTGGGGACGGCCGCGTCCTCCGGCGCTACCCCGAGCGGCTCGAACGAGAGTTCGGCCTGTACTTCAAGGTGGCCCGGGGTTTCGCCGCCGTCATCGGCCGGCCGGTGCTCATGCGCGAGCTCACCCGGGTGGGGATGCATTCCCGGTCGCTGATGGAGTGGGTGCTGCGCATCATGGCCAACCTGCTGCGCCCGGACGAGCTCGGCCCGGCCGAGGCCGCCTACCGGGCGGCGGCCGCGCTCGCCCGCCTGGTGCCCGAGCCCGGGGGGCGCCGCTGACCCCGACCGCCCTCCGGGGTCACGCCGGGCTCCCTCCCGGGTCGCCCTCGCCGTCGCGTGCGCCGATCCGGACCGGGCCCTCCACCAGGCGGGGCTGGGGCGAGGAGCCCGAGG
>JBKHXC010000299.1:0-3693 GCA_046566225.1 Acidimicrobiia bacterium | reverse complement strand
TGCTCGGTGGGCGTCGCCACCCAGCGGCCCAACCTGCGGGCCAAGTTCACCGGCACGCCCGAGGGCGTGGCCGCCTACTTCATGTTCGTGGCCGAGGAGGTCCGGGCGCTGATGGCCGGGCTCGGCTTCCGCACCCTGGACGAGGCCGTCGGCCGGGTGGAGTGCCTCCGCCAGCGCGCCTCGGGCGACCCGCGGGCCGACACCGTCGACCTCGCCCCCCTGATCACCCCCCCGGCCGACCGCTCTGCCCCCCGGCGCTTCGTGGCCTCGGTGCCCCTCCAGCGGCCGCGCTCGGCGCTCGGCGACCGGCTGGAGGCGGACGCCTTCCGGGCCGTGTGGGACGCCGAGGAGCTGGAGCTCTCCTACGCCATCACCAACCGGGACCGCACGGTGGGCGCCGCCCTGGGCGGGGCCATCGCCCTGGAGTGGGGCGGCCGGCCGCCGTCGGGGACGGCCGTCGTGCACCTCACCGGCTCGGCCGGCCAGAGCCTGGGCGCCTTCCTCACCCACGGAATCGAGCTGGAGCTGGTGGGCGAGGCCAACGACTACGTGGGCAAGGGCATGGGGGGCGGGCGCATCGTCATCCGCCCGCCCGACGACGACGCCGGCGACCCCGTCCTGGCCGGCAACACCTGCCTGTACGGCGCCACCGGGGGCGACGTCTACGTCGCCGGCTCGGTGGGCGAGCGCTTCGGCGTGCGCAACTCGGGCGCCAACGCCGTCGTGGAGGGCGTCGGGGACCACGCCTGCGAGTACATGACCGGCGGCACCGTGGTGGTCCTGGGCCCGTTCGGCTACAACATCGGCGCCGGCATGACCGGCGGCGAGGCGTACGTGTGGGACCCCCGGGCCCGGCTCACCGCCCGGCTCAACGCCGCCCTGGTCGAGGCCGTCCGCCCCGACGCCGAGCACGTCGAGGAGCTGCGCTGGATGGTCGAGCGGCACTTCGAGCTCACCGGCTCGCCCCGGGCCAAGTCGCTGCTGGAGGACTGGCAGACCACGATCGAGCAGATGTGGCACGTGGTGCCCGTCGGGCGGGTGTCGCGGATGGAGGCCCAGGGCGAGGGCAGGGTCGGGGCCTCGGCATGACCGTGGGCGCCCACACGCCGCTCGGGCTGGTGGAGGAGGTCTACGCCCGGCTCCCCGGGCGGGTCGAGGCGGCCCGGGCCCGGCTGGGCCGGCCCCTGACCCTGGCCGAGAAGATCCTGTTCAACCACCTGCTCGACCCCGGCGGGGCGGTGCCCGAGCGGGGGCGGTCGTACGAGGAGCTGTGCCCCGACCGGGTCGCCATGCAGGACGCCACCGCCCAGATGGCGCTCCTCCAGTTCATGACCGCCGGCCTGCCCACCGTCCACGTCCCCACCACCGTCCACTGCGACCACCTGATCCAGGCCCGGGTGGACGGGCCCACCGACCTGGCGGTGGCCAAGGAGGTCAACCGCGAGGTCTACGACTTCCTGCGGACGGTGTCGGCCAAGTACGGCATCGGCTTCTGGAAGCCGGGCTCGGGGATCATCCACCAGGTCGTGCTCGAGCAGTACGCCTTCCCGGGCGGGATGATGATCGGCACCGACTCCCACACCCCCAACGCCGGCGGGCTGGGCATGGTGGCCATCGGGGTGGGCGGGGCCGACGCGGTGGACGTCATGGTGGGCATGCCGTTCGGCGTGCGCTGGCCACGGCTGGTGGGGGTGCGCCTCAGCGGCACCCTCAACGGCTGGACGTCGCCCAAGGACGTCATCCTCAAGGTGGCCGAGATCCTCACCGTGCGGGGCGGCACGGGCGCCATCGTGGAGTACTTCGGCCCCGGCGCCGACTCGATCAGCGCCACCGGGAAGTCGACGGTGTGCAACATGGGCGCCGAGGTGGGCGCCACCACCTCGCTGTTCGGCTTCGACGACCACATGGCCGCCTACCTGCGGGCCACCGGCCGGGAGGCCGTCGCCGACCGGGCCGCCGCCGTCGCCGGCCACCTGCGGGCCGACCCCGAGGTGGACGACGACCCCGGGCGCTTCTTCGACCGGGTGGTGGAGGTCGACCTCGACACCCTGGAGCCCCACCTCAACGGCCCCCACACCCCCGACCTGGCCCACCCGGTGTCGCGCATGGGCGACCACGCCCGGGCCGCCGGGTGGCCGCTGCGCATCGCCTCGTCGCTGATCGGCTCGTGCACCAACTCCTCGTACGAGGACATCACCCGCGCCGCCCACGTCGCCCGCCAGGCCCGGGACCGGGGCCTGCGGGTGAAGACGCCCCTGCTGGTCACCCCCGGGTCGGAGCGGGTGCGGGCCACCATCGAGCGCGACGGCCTGCTGGCCGACCTGGAGGCGGTGGGCGGCACCGTGCTGGCCAACGCCTGCGGGCCGTGCATCGGGCAGTGGAAGCGCGACGACGTGGCCGAGGGCGAGCCCAACGTCATCGTCAACTCGTACAACCGGAACGTCCCCACGCGCAACGACGGGATGGCGTCCACCCTGGCCTTCGTGACCTCGCCCGAGACGGTGATGGCCTACGCCCTGGCCGGGACGCTCGACTTCAACCCCCTCACCGACGACATCGACGGCGTCCGCCTCGACCCGCCGGTGGGCGACGAGCTGCCCGAGAAGGGATTCGAGGCCGGCGAGGAGGGCTTCCTGGCCCCGCCCGCCGACCGGACGGCGGTGGAGGTGGTCGTCCGCCCCGACAGCGACCGCCTCCAGCTGCTGGAGCCGTTCCCCCCCTGGGACGGCCAGGACTTCCTGGGGCTGCCCGTCCTGGTCAAGGCGGTGGGCAAGTGCACCACCGACCACATCTCGGCCGCCGGCCCGTGGCTGCGCTACCGGGGCCACCTCGACAACATCAGCCGCAACCTGTTCCTGGGGGCCGTCAACGCCTTCACCGGCGAGGCGGGCGCCGGGCGCTGCCCGGTCCACGGCGTCACCGAGCCGTACCCCGACGCCGCCCGCCACTGCAAGGAGGCGGGCATCGGGTGGGTGGCGGTGGGCGACGAGAACTACGGCGAGGGCTCGTCGCGGGAGCACGCCGCCATGGAGCCCCGCCACCTCGGGTGCCGGGCCATCCTCGTACGGTCCTTCGCCCGCATCCACGAGACCAACCTCAAGAAGCAGGGCGTGCTGCCGCTGACCTTCGCCGACCCGGCCACCTACGACCTGGTCGGCGAGGCCGACGCCGTGTCCGTGCTGGGGCTGGCCTCGCTGGCCCCCGACGCGCCGGTCCGGTGCCGGATCGACCGCCACGACGGCACCAGCGTCGACTTCGAGGCGCTCCACACCCTGTCGCCCGAGCACATCGAGTGGTTCCGGGCCGGCGGCGCCCTGAACCTGATCGGCGCCCGGCACCGCTGAGGGCCTGCGTGCCGACCCGCCGCCGGGCCTCCGGGCGCCGCCGGCGGAAAGAAATCCCAGCAGAGCGCCCCGGGAGTTGTCATACTTCCCCGGAACCAGTTGAGGCGGACTGAGCCGGGCACCGGGGGGTGCGGCACTCGGTACGCCACCCACGCGTACCGATGCTCCGTCGCCCTCCCGCGCCGCTCCCGCTCCTCGCCGTCGCCTGCGTCGCCCTGCTGATGGCGGGCGTCGTGCCCCTGGCCGTCTCCGGCGGCCTGCCCGGGATTGGCCGGGCCGCCGCCGGGGACCGCCCGCTGCGCCCCGGCCCCGCCTACTGGCTGGCCGCCGCCGACGGCGGGGTGTTCGC
>JBKHXC010000298.1:0-1792 GCA_046566225.1 Acidimicrobiia bacterium | reverse complement strand
TCCCTACGCTCCCGGCGGCGCCGCCGTTGTCGCCCACCGACCGGCTCCCCGCGCCGGGCTACGCTCGGGCGCCGGCGGGCACGCGGGCGTGGCGCAACTGGAAGACGCGCCGGGTTTAGGTCCCGGTGCCGAAAGGCATGGAGGTTCGAGTCCTCTCGCCCGCACGAGCCCGTGACCCGGGACGCTGTGCCCGCTGTGGCGCCTTCCCCGGACTCAGCGGGGTGGGTCGGGGCGCCGTTTGCAACCGCCGGCCGGCGCGAACCGGGTGATCCGTGCGCCGACACGGCGGCCCACGGCAGCCCCGATCGTGCGCGTTCTTCGGCAGCAGCCGCCGGACCGGGGGGGGCGCCCACCCACGCCGGGCCCCGGGGGCGCCGCTCAGGGCCGCCTGAGCCCCACGACCGCGTAGTCGGCCGTGGCCGGGTCGGGGTTCCCGAAGCGGGCGTTTACGGCGTAGAGCCGCGAGCCGAAGCGGCCAGCGCGACGCGCCGGGTCACGCCAACGGCCGGGTCGGCGGTGAACAGGCCGCCGGTGTGCAACTGGACCGGCACCAGGGTGCCGCCGTCGGAGGAGGCGTCGATGCCGTTGACGTCGAAGCCGTCCTGGTGGACGAGCTCGCCGGTCAGACGTCGGCGCCCGTCGCCGCCGGCCGGTGCTTGACTGGCGGGCCATGGCCAGGGTCGGCTTCTGCGGGCTGGGACGGATGGGCGCCCCGATGGCGGCGCGGTTGGTCGACGCCGGCCACGACGTCGTGGTCTGGAACCGCACGGCGCCGCGCGTCGCCCCCCTCGTCGAGCGGGGCGCCCGGCCCGCCGCCTCACCGGCGGAGGCGGCGGCCGGCGCCGAGGCGCTGTTCACCATGGTGTCGGCGCCCGACGCCCTCGACGCCGTCCTCTTCGGCGACGGCGGCGCCGCCGCCGGGCTGGGCGACGGGGCGACGCTCATCGAGATGTCGACGGTGGGCCCGGCCGCCGTGGCCGCCGTGCGGGCCCGCCTCCGGCCGGCCGTCACCCTGCTCGACGCCCCGGTGCTGGGCAGCGTCCCCCAGGCGACCGACGGGTCGCTCAGGGTCTTCGTGGGCGGCGACGCCGAGGCGTTCGGGCGGTGGGAGTCCGTCCTGGCCCAGCTCGGCCACCCCGTCCTGGTCGGGCCGCTGGGGGCGGGGGCGTCGATGAAGCTGGTGGCGAACTCCACGCTGGGCGCCCTGATGACCGCGCTGGGCGAGGCGCTGTCGCTGGCCGACGGGCTGGGCCTCGACCAGGCGGCGGTGCTCGACGTGCTGGCCGAGTCGCCCATCGGGGCCACGGTGCGCAGCAAGCGCGCCAACATCGAGTCGGGCCGCTACTCACCGCCCAACTTCACGGTGGCGCTGGCGGCCAAGGACCTGGCCCTGGTGGCCGACGCCGCCGCCGCCGCCGGGGTGGAGCTGCGGGTGTCGCCGGCCGCCCGGTCGTGGTTGGGCGACGCCGAGCGCGCCGGCCTGGGCCCGCTCGACTACTCGGCCGTCATCGCCCACGCCCGCCGGCGGCCCCCGGCGCCGACCGGGTAGCCGCCGGGGACGGGAACCCCATCCCGCCGGTCGGCCGGCGGCCGCCAGGGCTCAGTCGGCGGTGCCGAAGCCCTTGCCCAGGAGGGAGTCGCCCTTGCGGGCGTCGGCCAACGCCTCCTCGGCGGTGGCGCCGGTCCCCTGGGCCCGCCGGCCCTCCTCGTTCTCCGCCATGGCCACCACGACCTCGTTGCCGGCTCCGTCGTAGATCGACATCTGGGCCGGGTCGTCGGACGAGATCCCCTC
>JBKHXC010000297.1:0-2709 GCA_046566225.1 Acidimicrobiia bacterium | reverse complement strand
TCGCCCAGGATGTTCCACATGCGGTTGCCCCACACGAACACCGTCCAGCCGGCGAAGGCCCGCAGCACCAGGGCGTCACGACGCGACATGGGCCCACCGTAGCGGCGGCCGGGTGAGAACCGCCGGCGGCCGCTACCCGCCGCCGAAGGCGGCCCCCCCGGCTGCCGGCCGGGAGGACAGGGCGGAGGCCGGCCGCCTTGGCCGGGCGGCCGCAGCACGATCAGCTCGGCTCGGAACCTCTGGTTCCGAGCCGACCTTCACAGCACCTTGGAGAGGAACGCCCGGGTGCGGGCGTGGCGGGGGTTGCCCAGCAGGTCGGCCGGCGGCCCCTGCTCGACCACCACGCCCCCGTCCAGGAACACCACCCGGTCGGCCACGGTGCGGGCGAAGCCCATCTCGTGGGTGACGACGAGCATGGTCATGCCGCCCTCGGCCAGGTCCCGCATGACCGCCAGGACCTCACCGACCAGCTCGGGGTCGAGGGCCGAGGTCACCTCGTCGAAGAGCATGACCGTGGGGTGCATGGCCAGCGCCCGGGCGATGGCCACCCGCTGCTGCTGGCCGCCGGAGAGCTTCGAGGGGTAGTCGTGCTCCCGGCCGGCCAGCCCCACCCGCTCCAGCATGGCCCTCCCCCGCCGGTCGGCGGCGTCCCGGTCGAGCCTCAGCACCGTGCGCAGGGCCAGCGTCACGTTGCCCAGCGCCGTCTTGTGGGGGAAGAGGTTGAACTGCTGGAACACCATCCCCATCGACGTCCGCACCCGGTCCAGGTCCACCCGGGGGTCGGTGACCTCGACGCCGCCGACCACGACCCGCCCGGCGGTCGGCTCCTCCAGCCGGTTGATGCAGCGCAGCAGCGTCGACTTCCCGGACCCCGAAGGGCCGATGACGCACACCACCTCCCGGGGCCCGACCTCCAGGTCGACCCCCCGCAGCACCTCGGCGTCGCCGAAGCGCTTGCGCAGCCCCTCCACCACGATGGTCGGGGGGCTCACCGCGACGCCCGGTTGCGGGCCTCCAGCACCGCCACCGCCCGCAGCAGCGGCAGGGTGATCACCAGGTACGCCAGCCCGCCGGCGACGAGGGGCGACGTGTCGCCCGTGCGGTTCACCGCGTCGCGCACGTACTTCAGGATCTCCTTGCCGCCCGCCTCGGTCCCGAGCACGGCCAGGAGCGACGTGTCCTTGAACAGCAGGGCCAGCTCGTTGGTGAGCGGGGGGATCACCAGGCGGTAGGCCTGGGGCAGGACGACCCGGCGCATGGCCGTGCGGTACCGCATGCCCAGCGAGCGGGCGGCCTCCATCTGCCCCCGGGGGACCCCCTCGATGCCGGCCCGCACCGTCTCGGCGATGTAGGCGCCGGCGACCAGGGCGAGGGCCACGCAGCCGGGCGTGTACTTGCGGAACGGGTAGGTGAGGCCCGGGAAGGCGATGGGCAGGCCGAAGCCGATGAACACGATCACCAGCAGGGCGGGCAGGCCGCGGAACACGTCCACGAACACGGCGGCCGGCCACCGCAGCCACCGGGTGCGGCTGATGCGCATGAGCGCCAGCACCAGCCCCAGCGCCAGGCCGCCGGAGAAGCCCAGCACGGTGAACACCAGCGTGTTCTTCATGGCCTCGGTGACCAGGCCCGGGAACAGGTCGGCGATGACGTCGAGGTCGAAGAACTCGTCGAGGAGACGGTCCACGACCGGCCCCCGGCCTAGATGGCGCCGGCGGTGTCGCCCAGGAAGCGGCGCAGGATGGTGGGGTAGGTGTCGTCCGCCTTGACCTGGGCCAGGGCGTCGTCGATCGCCGCCTTGAGGGCGGTGCTCCCCTTGCGCATGGCGAAGCCGTACTGCTCCTTGTCGCCCTCGGTGAAGACCTTGGCCACCACCGTCTCGCCCGTGGTCTGGGCGTGGTAGGCGTTGACCGGGAGGTCCTGGAGCACGGCGTCCACCTGGAGGGCCTTGAGGGCGGAGAACGCCTCGTCGGCCCCGGTGAACTCCCGGATGGTGGCGCCGGTGGCGTTCTCCCGGGCGAAGGCGGCGCCGGTGGTCTCCGACTGCACGCCGATCGTCCGCCCGGCCAGCTTGTCGAGGTCGTCGAGGGCGGCCTCGTCGCCCTTGCGGACCAGGAGCGACTGGTTGATCTCGAAGTACCCGTCGGAGAAGTCGAGGTTCTGCATCCGCTCCTCGGTGATGCTCACCGACGACGCCACGATGTCGCACTCGCGGGCGTTGAGGGCGGTGAAGATGGCGTCGAAGTCCACGTCGCGGAACTCCGGGTTGAGCCCCAGGCGCCCGGCCACCGCCCGCACCAGCTCGATGTCGATGCCGTCGAAGCGCCCGCCCTCCTCGAACTCGAAGGGGGCGTAGGGCACGTCGGTGCAGGCGATGAGCTTGCCCTCCGAGACCAGGCCCAGCTCCTCGGTCGACGGGATCCCCCGCCCGGCGGTGGTCGACATCCCCCCGGCGGCCCCGTCGTCGCCGTCGTCGCCGCAGCCGCCGGCGGCGAGGACGAGCGTGGCGACCAGGGCCACCAGGCGCAGCCGGCCGGGGCGGGGCGTGGTCATGGGGTGTCCTCCAGGATCGTGGGCTGGGTGGGAGGGGCCGGGCGCCGGGGCCCCCAGGGCAGGTGGTCCATGAAGACCCAGCTCCGGCGGTGGATGGCGGTGGGCCCCCACGCCTTGAGCGCCGCCTTGTGGCGGGGGCACGGGTAGCCCTTGTTG
>JBKHXC010000296.1:0-10054 GCA_046566225.1 Acidimicrobiia bacterium | reverse complement strand
GGTCGTGGGCGCCGCCGTGGTCGTGGGCGCCATCGTCGTGGGCGCCGCCGCCGTCGTCGTCGGGGCGGCGGTGGTCGTCGGGGCGGCGGTGGTCGTCGGGGTGGCGGTGGTGGCCGGCGCCGCCGTGGTGTCCGTGGTCGCCGGCGGCGCCGTGGTGGTGGTCGCGGTCTGAGCCTCGGCGGCCGCCCCCGCCGCCACCAGGGCGAGGGCCGGCGCCAGGGCCGCGAGGACGGCGCGTCCGAGACGGGGGCCCATCAGCCGTCCCCGCTCCCGGGGTCGCCTGCCAGCCAGGTGCGCCCCATCGCCACCCAGGCGCTGCCGTAGTAGGTCGGGGCCCGCTGGTCCAGCTCGGCGGCGCGCGACAGCAACCGGTCCGCCGCCCCGCCCTCGCCGGCGGCCCGGGCCGCGGCGGCCGCCCCCACCAGCCCGGTGGGGTGCTCGGCGGCGTGCCGGCGCTCGCCGTCGAGGCTGTAGGCGATGGCCGCCCCGCCGGCGGCGAGGTCGCGCAGGGGGGGCCACAGCCGGGCCGCGATCGCCCGTCCCCGAGCGTCGCAGCCCTCGGCCAGCCGGAACGGGACCCGCGAGGCGTCCAGCCCGTAGGCAGGCGGCCGGTCGGGCTGGGCCGGCGGGCCCACGGGCCGGGCGCCCCCGCCGGCGTCGAGCTGCGCCCAGTCGGGTGGCAGCCGGCCGCCGGCGGTGAGGTCCTCGACGATCCGAAGGGCGCTGGCCCGCAACCGGCCCCAGCGGCCGTCGCCGGTGGCGTCCTCCAGGTCGGCGAAGGCGCACACCGCCAGGTAGCTCGGGTTGACGACGCGCCGCTCCACCGCCCACGGCCCGGCGGCCAGCACCAGCTCGTCGCCGGCCACGATCGTCTCGTGCTCCAGCACCGCCTCGGCCAGGTCGACCCCGGCGCGGGTGAGCTCAGGGGCCCCGAAGCGCCGGCCGGCCAGCACCAGGGCGCGGGCGGCGTCGACGTCGGCGTCCGCCGCCGGGCTCGGGTCGACGACGCGCCCGTCCCGCCAGTGCCACGACAGCAGGCCGTCGTGGCGCTGGAGGTGGTCCCGGGCCCACCGCCACGCCCGGTCGAACCGCCCCGGTCCCCGTGGGCGGCGGCGAGGAGCATGGCGTAGGCCTGGCCCTCGCTGACGGTGTCCCCGCCCTGGTCGCGGCGCACGACCCGGCCGTCGCGGTCCATGTACCCCTCGAAGAAGGCGTCGGCACCCGCCGTGGGCCCGTCCCGGTCGCAGCCGACCAGCAGGGCGCCGAGGGCGGCGGCGGCGGTGGCCGCCGCCACCAGCGTCGGCATCGGCCCCCGGGGCGTCACCCGGCGGCCTCCGCCGCCGAGGGGCTCGCCGCCGCCTCGACGCCGGCCCGGCCCGCCACCGCCGGCCAGGCGCCGCTGAACAGGACGGTGATGTGCAGCGACGCGAAGGCGACGTTGTTCATGGTGGCGGGCGACTGGTCGCGGAGCAGCCCGTAGGCCGCCACCCCGGCCAGGAGGCCGCAGACGGCCAGGGGCACGGCCACCGGCCGGAGCTGGCGACCCCCCGACGACTCCTTGGGCGTGACGGCGAACGTGCCCCGCCGCCGGAGGAGCGTGAGCAGCGACGCCTGGACGTGGACCCAGAAGCTGGCCGACATGAGGGCGAACGCCGAGAAGGTGTAGCTGCCCCGGGCGGAGAGGGCGACGGTGGCGAGGGCGGCCGCGAAGTACGGCGCCCAGTGGACGAGGAACTGGTCGGCCGAGGCCACGGCCACGGGTTGCTCGCCGGTGAGGATGCGGACGATGGGGAAGCTGACGTACACCAGCACGGTCCACCCGGTGAGCCAGAAGCCGGCCGACAGCAGGTAGTTGAGCCGCACCTTCAGGGGCAGGCGGGCGGCCAGGATGCGGGGCACCGCCGACAGGCACCCCCGGGCCCAGCGCAGCTGCTGGCTGACGTAGGACGCCATGTCCTCGGGGCCGAGACCGGAGGCGAGCACCTCGGGCACGTACCGGGTCTGCCAGCCGGCCTCGTGCAGGGTGATGGACAGCTCGAAGTCCTCGGTGAGCGACTCGCTGGGGAAGCCGCCGACGGCCTCCAGGGCCGCCCTCCGGAACACCACGTTGGTGCCGCAGCAGAACATGGCGCCCAGGGCGTCGCGGCCGGTGGCGATGGGGCCGAAGAACAGCGACTGCTGGGACCAGCTCCCGCTGGCCACGCCGCCGGCCCCGCCGTTGGCGTAGTACTGCGGGGTCTGCACGAAGGCGACGGCGTCGTCGGCGAAGTGGGGGAGGGTCGCCTCCAGGAACCGGGGATCGGGGACGTGGTCGCAGTCGAACACGGCGACGTAGGGGGCGCTGGTCTTCCCCAGGGCGGCGTTGATGGCGCCCGCCTTGGCGCCGTGCCTCTCGGTGCGGTGCAGGTAGGGGACGCCGTGGCGCCGGGCCAGGCGCTCCATCTCGGGGCGGCCGCCGTCGTCGAGCAGGACCACGTTGAGCGCCGGGTGGCGAATCCTCACGGCGGCGGCCAGGGTGGGCTCCACCACCTCCACCGGCTCGTTGTAGGTGGGGATCAGGACGTCGACGGCGCCGGGGGGGATCCCGGCCGGCGCCGGCCGGTGCCGGCGGGTGGCCCGGATGGTCCACCAGAACCCGACGGCCTGCGCCATGTTGAACAGCTCGGCCGACACCAGCATGGCGTAGAGCACCGGGTGGGCCGACCGACCCGGCTGCAGCAGCCAGGAGAGGTACCACAGGGCGAGGGGCCCGTTCAGCAGCACGAGCAGCCGGGCCAGGCGCAGGGTGCCCTCGTTGCGGCCGGGGCCCCACGTCGGCGGCCGGAGGCGGACGTCGGCGCCCGCGCTCATCCGAACTCCCACATCTTCAGGTCGGGCCGGCCCCGCTCGGCGACCAGCGGGCGCGACGACGACAGGTCCTCGACCAGCGAGATGACCGCGTCCCCGCTCTCGTCGGTGGTGGCGAGCCCGAAGGCGGCCACCAGGACCACCCGCCGGTAGCGGGCCAGCCCGTCGGCGGAGGCGTCCGGCACCTCCATGGTGGCGACGCCGTCGGCCGTCCGGTAGGCGACGAGGTGGCGCAGGGCCCGGGGCTCGAACACCACCGCGTCACCCCGACCCACCCGGCTGGCCGCCTCCTGGACCAGGGGCCCGACGTCGTAGCGCGGGATGGGCTGGACCCGGACCGCCTGGTCCACCAGCCCCACCGCCAGCACGGCGGCGGCGCCCAGGGCCAGGGCCCGCACCCGGGGCCAGCGGCCGGCGAGCGAGGTCACGGCGCGGGCGGCGAGGAGGACGACCATCGGCACGGCGGTGGCGGCCCACCCCAGCGCGAAGGCGGGATGGCGGGGGACGCCGAGCAGCTGGGCGGCGAACAGCGCCACGAAGGGGGCGGCGCTGAGCACGACCAGCAGCACGCCCCGCTCCGACCGGGCCCGTCCCAGGCCCAGCAGCGACAGCAGGATCCCGAGGGGCCACAGGGCCAGCAGGCGGGACGTGACGTCGGCGGGGTGGAGGCCGATGAGGGCGCTGACGCCGCTGCCGATGACCGGGAACAGCGAGGTTCCCTCGCCCGGCGCGGCGCGGGTGGCGTACTCGAACGGCGGCAGGGCCGGTGGCGGGCCGACCCCGGCGCGGTAGGCGGCCAGGGCCCCGCCGGCGGCCACGACGACGGCGGTGGCGGCGACCAGGCCGCCGGCGCACCGGAGCCGGGCGCCCCGCTGGCCCCGCCACACCAGCAGGGCGGCGGCCCCGTGGAGCAGCCCGACGTGCACCCAGGCGAGCTGGTGCGACCACAGCAGGGCGGCGCCGGCCACGGCGAACAGCGCCCAGTCGCTCGCCCAGCCCCGCCGCAGCGCCCGCACCATGGCCAGCAGGGACAGCACGGCGAGGAAGGCGGCCAGCACCGGGGGCCGGGCCTCGGTCGAGAACCACACCAGCGCCGGGGCGAACGCCCCGAGGACGGCGGCCACCATCCCCACCCTCCGGTCGTAGAGCTCCTTGCCGGCGGCGTAGAGGAGGGGCACGAGCAGGGCGCCGGCCACGAGGGACGGGAGCCGCAGCGCGAGGACGCCGTCGCCGAACGCCTGGCGGGCCGTCCAGACCAGCACCATGTGCAGCGGCGGGTGGGGATCGCTGCCCCGGACGGCGTCGAGCATGGCCGGGAGCGAGCCCTCGATCGCCCGCACGCTCGCCGCCTCGTCGATCCAGAACGGCCGGGTGGTGGCCAGGCGGACGGCGACGGCCACGGCGGTCAGCGCGCCGAGCGCCCAGCCCACCCGGGTGGGGCCGTCGGTGGCCTCCTCGGCCGGGAGGGCGAGGCCGAACGGCGCCGAGACCAGGGTCGACACCGCCAGCCCGGTGAACAGGATCACCGCTCCCCCCAGGGCCGCGTTCACGGCCAGGGCGGCGTCGGTGCCGGTGGCCGTGACCATCATGACGGCCTGGAAGGCGGCGGCGACGCCCAGGTGCACCAGCGCGGTCACCGGCCGGCGGACGGCGACGAGGTGGTGGACCAGCACCTGGGCCAGCCCGACGAAGGTCATGGCCATGGTGAAGTTGGTGGCGTGCCGCACCAGGCGGTCGTCGGCCCCGTCGACGAGGGCGCCGACGAGTGCGGTGGCGACCATCGAGGCCGCCGCCCCCAGCACGGCGCCGGCCAGCAGGGCGGGGACGATGGCCTGGCGGCGGCCCTCCGACAGCCCGCGCACGATGGAGGCGGGCAGGGCCCCGGCGGCGGCGGCGGGCACGAGGCCGACGGCGGCGACCACGGCCAGCAGCCCGAGGTCGCTGGAGCCGATGCCCCTCGCCAGGACGAGGAGGGGGACGCCGGCGGAGGCGGCGAAGGCGACGGCGGGCAGGGCGCGATCGCGCGCGCCGGCCGGCGCCCGGCCCCCGGCCGGCGCCGCCCCGGGGGACGGGCGGGCGCCGCGGGCGGCGAGGACCATGACCAGGTCGGCGGCCACCAGGGCGAAGCCGGCGGCCAGCGCCCTCAGCGGGGGGTGGCCGGCGGCCGCCGTGCCGGCGGCGGCGGCGGCGGCGACGCCGCCGAGACCGACCCCCAGCGCCGATCGCCGGCCGAGGCTCCAGAAGGCCCGGTGCGAGGGCAGGAGCCACACGGCGGCCACGACCAGCGCCATGCCGGCCGCCGGTCGCCCCCCACCACCGGCGTGGGCGGCGGCGGCCGCGGCCACGACCAGGGCGGCGGCCGGCGCGAGGCCGGCGGCCGCCACCCGCCGCGGCTCGGGCCGGTCGGCGACCCACCCGCCGGCCCGCCCCCGCCGGGCCAGGAGGATGGCCCCCGCCAGGATCAGGGCGCCCGCCGCCCCCGGGCCGTCGAGCCGGTGGACGCCCGCCGCCAGCACGGCGGCGGCGCACACCTCGGGGAGCACCAGCGGGAGCACCCAGGGGCTGGTGCCGCGCGCCGGGCCCGGCGGTGGGCCCGGCGCGGTCTGTGCCCGTGGTGCCAAGACTGCCAAGCTGCGGGATCCCTTCTGGGGCGGTCCAGGCCCGATCCGACGTCACGAGGGACACGGGGCGCCCGGTCGCGAAGGGCTGAGCGCCGCGAGTGCCCGTCTCTCCCTCCACCATGCCCCGCGTCCGGTGGTTCGGTGGCTACCCCCCGACGCACCGGACGAAACCGGCCCTTCGCCCGACCGTGGTCGTGCCGAGCGTCAGAAGGCGATGAGCTCGGCTGCCGCCTCGACGATGTCGTCGACCTGGGGCAGGGTGGCCGCCTCCAGCGTGGGCTCGTAGGCCACGTGGGTGTCCTTGGCGCCCACCCGGCGGACGGGCCCGTCGAGGTCGCCGAACAGCTCCGACGCCGCCCACGCCGCCACCTCGGCGCCGAAGCCGCTGGTGAGCACGTCCTCGTGCACGACCAGCAGCTTCCCCGTCCGGCGCACCGACTCGGCCACCGTGTCGTGGTCCCAGGGGGCGAGGGTGCGCAGGTCGACGATCTCGATCGAGCACTCGTCCTCCTCCAGGCGGGCGGCGGCCTGGCGGGACTTCTCCACCGTGGCCCCCCACGTGACGATGGTGAGGTCGGCGCCCCTGCGGACGTAGCAGGCCCGGCCGAAGGGCAGCACGAAGTCGGGCGGCGGGTAGGGGTCCCGGGCGTAGGGCTGGCGCAGCAGGTGCTTGTGCTCCAGGAACAGCACCGGGTCGTCGTGGCGGAACGCGGCGCGGAGCAGCCCGGCGGCGTCGCGCGCCCGCGAGGGGAAGGCGACCAGCAGGCCGGGCACGTGGGTGAAGATGGACTCGCCGCACTGGGAGTGCTAGATGGCGCCGCCGCTGAGGTAGCCGCCGATGGGCACGCGGATCACGACCGGGCAGCTGAACGCCCCGTTCGAGCGCCAGCGGATGGTGGCCGCCTCGCTCTTGATCTGCTGCATGGCCGGCCAGATGTAGTCGAAGAACTGGATCTCGGGAGCGGGCTTCAGCCCGCGCAGCGCCTGGCCCACGGCCCGGCCCACGATGTTGGCCTCGGACAGGGGGGTGTTGTAGCAGCGGGCCAGGCCGAAGGCCCGCTGCAGGCCGTGGGTGGTGCCGAACACCCCGCCCTTGCCCTCGACGTTGGCCAGGACCGCCTCCCGGGCGTCGGCCACGTCCTCCCCGAACACCCGGATGCGGTCGTCGGCCGCCATCTGCTCGTGCAGGGTGCGCCGGATGGCCTCGCCGAAGCCGACGGTGTCGGCCGCCCCGTCCCCGCCCGCCTCGGCGGGGGGCGGCTCGGGCGGGTCGGGGAGCACGGGCAGGGCGACCACGTGGGCGGTGACGGTGCCCGGGTCGGGCCGGGGGGCGGCCAGCGCCTGCTTGGCGGCCTCGGCCGCGACCAGGCGGGCCTCGATGCGGATGGCGGCCGCCTCGTCCTCGGTCAGCACCCGACCCTTCACCAGGCTGCGTTGGAACTTGAGGATCGGGTCGTGCTGGGCCTCCTCCTCCAGCTCCTCGGGCGGCCGGTACTTGCTCTGGGTGTCGGCCGCCGAGTGCGAGTAGGGGCGGGTCACGGTGGCGTGGATGAGGCCGGGGCCGACGCCGGCCCGCACGTGCTCGATGGCCTTGCGGCCGGTGCGGCGGGCGGCGAAGTAGTCACGCCCGTCCACGTGGTGGACCTCCAGGCCCCGGAACCCCCGCACCAGCTCGCTGATCGGCGCCGGGCCCTGCTCGGTGACCGGCACCGAGATGGCGTAGCCGTTGTCCGCCACCACGTAGAGCACGGGCAGGTGCATCGTGCAGGCCGTGTTGAGGCTCTCCCAGAACTCGCCCTCGGAGGTGGCGCCCTCGCCCAGCGACACGTAGGTGAGCTCGTCGCCGTAGGCCGAGCAGCCGGGCAGGTCGGGGCGGCGGGAGATGTAGCGGGCGGCCTCGGCGCAGCCCACGGCGGGGATGCACTGGCTGCCGGTGGGGCTGGACTGGGTGACGACGTTCTTGTCCCGGAACCCCCAGTGGCACGGCATCTGGCGGCCGCCCGAGGACGGGTCGTCGGCCGAGCCCACCGCCTGGAGGAGTATCTCCAGCGGCGTGACGCCGAGCCCCAGCATGAGCGCCCGGTCCCGGTAGTAGGGGAAGAACCAGTCGTAGCCGGGCCGCAGGTGGCGGGCGAGGGCCACCAGCAGGGACTCGTGGCCGGCGCCGGAGATCTGGAAGAACACCCGGCTCTGCTTCTGGAGGCTGATCTCCCGGTCGTCGAGGGCCCGGGAGATGCATGCCAGCCGGAAGTCCTCGACGAGCTCGGCGTGCGGTATGCCCCGCAGGGTCGGCTCCGGCCCCGGCTCCGAGGCGTGGCGCTGGTGCTCGACCGTACGGGCCACGTCGGTCACCGCCCCCGGACCGGGGCCGCGCCGCCGGGCCGGATGAGCTGCACCCGGCCCACCTCCTCGAGGCGCCGCTCGGCCAGCCGGTCGGCGGCCTCCACGGTGGTGATGCCCTGGGCGGCGGCGGTGGCCAGCACCCGGGCCGTGGTCTCGCCGATGCGGCGGATCTCGCCCTCGGCCCGGTCGCGGTCGTAGCCCCGCAGCTCCTCGGCCACGTTGACGATCCCGCCGGCGTTCACGACGTAGTCGGGGGCGTAGAGCACCCCGGCGTCCTCCAGGAGCGCGGCGCACGACGCGTCGGCCAGCTGGTTGTTGGCGCACCCGACGACCGCCGCGCACCGCAGCTCGGGGATGGTGAGGGGCGACAGCACCGCGCCCAGGGCGCAGGGCGAGAAGACGTCGCAGTGGGTGGCGTGCGCCTTCTCGGGCGCCACCACCTCCACCGCCAGCTCGGAGGCCGCCCGGTCGACGGCGGCGGGGTCCACGTCGCTCACGGTGACCACCGCCCGCTCCTCCACCAGGTGGCGGGCCACGTTGTAGCCCACCTTGCCCACCCCGCTCACCACGACCGACCGTCCCTCCAGCGTCGCCTCCCCCCACAGGTGCCGGGCCACCGCCTTCATGGCGTGCAGCACGCCCCGGGCGGTGGCCGCCGACGGGTCCCCGGAGCCGCCCAGCGACATGCTCACCCCGGTGACGTAGGGCGTCTCCCGGGAGATGAGGTCCATGTCGGCCTGGGTGGTGCCCACGTCCTCGGCCGTGATGTAGCGCCCGCCCAGCGAGCCCACGAAGCGGCCGTACGCCCGCAGGAGGGGCTCGGACCTGTCCCGGGCCGGGTCGCCGAGGATCACCGCCTTGCTGCCGCCCAGGTCGAGGCCGGCCACGGCGGACTTGTAGGTCATGCCCTTGGCCAGGCGCAGGACGTCCTCCACCGCCTCGTCCTCGCTGGCGTAGGGCCGGAAGCGGGTGCCGCCCAGCGCCGGGCCCAGCCGGGTGGAGTGGATGGCGATGACGGCCCGCAGGCCGGTGGCGCCGTCGTGGCAGAACACCACCTGCTCGTACCCCTCCTCGCCGATCCGAGAGAAGACGTCCACCAGTGGCGAGCGTACAGCCGGGCCTCCCCGTCGACCGGGCTAGTCAATTCGAATGGGGCGAGAATGACGCGTTCGGGCCATCGACGGCACTCGGTGCAGCCCGTACCTTCAGCCACCAAAGGGACACTCCTCGAAGGGAAGCAACGTGCCTGAGCAGACCCAACCCGACCCTCTTCTCACTCCCGCCGAAGTGGCTGCGCTGTTCCGGGTGAACCCCAAGACCGTGACCCGGTGGGCCCGGGCGGGCAAGATCACCGCCATCCGCACCCTCGGCGGCCACCGCCGGTTCCGGGCGTCGGAGATCCGCCGCTCCCTCGAGGAGATGCAGCACCAGGGCCTGTAGGGACCCGGCGGCGGGCCGGTGGGGGGCAGGTAGGCTCCGCCGGTCCATGCCCGCCATCGAGGCCGTCACCTTCGACTTCTGGAACACGCTGGTCTACGAGCTGCGCGGCGAGCTGCGCAGCCGGCGGCTGGAGGCGTGGGCCGGGCTCCTCGAGGAGGCCGGCTTCGCCCTCGAGCGGCTCCAGCTCGAAGCGGTCTACGACGGCGCCTGGGAGGCCTACCTGGCCTCCTGGGCGGCCCACGAGCAGTTCCAGGCCGCCCAGGCCGCCGAGCACATCATCGAGAACCTGGGCTTCACCGTGCCGCCCGACGTGCGCGACGCCCTGGTGGACGCCTTCGGCAACGCCGGCTCGGGGGTGGAGCTCCACCTGGCCGACGGCGTCGAGGGGTGCCTGCGCACGCTCAAGAACGCCGGGCTCAAGCTGGGGATCATCTGCGACGTCGGGTTCACCCCCTCGTCGGCGCTTCGCGACCACCTGATCCGCCACGGCGTCCTGCCCCTGTTCGACCACTGGTCGTTCTCCGACGAGGTGGGCGCCTACAAGCCGTCGCCGGTCATCTTCGAGCACGCCCTCGACGGCCTGGGCGGCCCGGCGCCCGGGCGGGTGGCCCACGTGGGCGACATCCGCCGCACCGACGTCGCCGGCGCCCTGGCCATGGGCATGGTCGCCGTCCGCTACACGGGCATCGAGGACGACGACAGCCAGGCCCAGCCCGAGGCCCACCACGTGGTGGACCATCACGACCGGCTCCCGGCCGTCCTGGGCGTCGCCGTGTAGCGCTTCGACCTCATTCGTTCGCTTC
>JBKHXC010000295.1:0-5045 GCA_046566225.1 Acidimicrobiia bacterium | reverse complement strand
GCGACGCTGAGCCCGGCCGCCCCGCCGGCCCCGCCGTCAACCCGCCCTTGACGGAGCACTGCCGTCAAGGTAGGGTTGACGACGATGAGGCTCCCCCTCGAGCTGGACGACCTGGTACGGGGCATCGAGGACGACGTGCCGTCGGGATCAGCGCTCGACCGCCTCCACGCCGCCGTGGAGGTGGCCGGCCAGGCGAGCGCGCTGGCCGACCGCCTGGTCGGGCACTTCGTCGACGCCGCCCGGGGCGAGGGCCGCAGCTGGGCCGAGATCGGGGCCGAGCTGGGCGTGTCGAAGCAGGCCGCCCAGCAGCGGTTCGTCGGGCGCCCGGTCGACCCGCTCACCGCCGGCCTGCGCCCCGTCCCCCTCGTGGGCGGGCGCACGGGCCGGAGGGGGTTCTTCTCCCGGTTCACCACCGAGGCCCGGGAGGTCATCAGCCTGGCCCAGGACGAGGCACGCCAGCTCGGCCACGATGCCGTGCGGCCCGACCACCTGCTCCTGTCGGTCCTGCACCACCCCGAGGGGCGCCCGGCGCTGGCCCTCGGTGCCCTCGGGATCCACGCCGAGGTGGCCCGCCGGCGGATCGTGGACGCCATCGGCAGCGGCGCCCACGCCTCCGAGGGATCGCCTCCGTTCGCCCCCGAGGCCAAGAGGCTGTTGGAGCGCGCCCTGCGCGAGGGGCTGCGGTCGGAGGGCAGGCAGGTGGCCGTCGAGCACATCCTCCTGGGCGCGCTGGACGAGGCCGGCGCCCCGGGAGCCCAGCTCCTGGTGGGCCTGGGAGCGAACCCCGACGCCGTCCGCCGGGCCCTGCGGGACCTCGGGTAGGCGCCGGAGCGAGCGCCGTCGCGGCCGGCGGTCCCGGCGCGGTGGCCGCGCTCAGCGGCCGTCCACCCCGACGGCGACCACCGAGCCTCGCGTCGCCTTTGCCGCGTGGAGGGCGGCGTCGGAGCGTTGCAACACGTCCTCGGCCCGGCCGTCAGCGGCGTGCAGCTCCGCCACCCCGAACGACAGGGTCATCGCCACACCGCCCGGCCACCGGGTCCGGCGGGCGAGGCGGGCCGGCTCCTCGGCCAGCCCGGCGGCGCCGGCCAGGGTCGTGTCGGGGCAGGCGACGACGAACTGGGTCCGGGGACCATCCAGGCGATGGCCACCTCGACACGGACAGGATGAGGAAGGCCAGCGGCTCCGGCCATCGCGCGCCCAGCCGGCGGGACCGGAGGGCGGCGAAGGCGGCGAGGACCAGCACCCCGGCGGCCAGCCGCACCACCAGGAAGCTGGCGGCGCGCTCGGGCAGGAGCACGGCGTCGAAGGCGCCCCAGGACGGGAAGGCGACCAGGGCGATGGCCCCCGCCATCAGGCCCGTGTCACGGGTCGCGGTGCGAAGCTCGCGGTGGAACGCCGCTCGGTCGGCGGCGTTGCGGTCGGGGGGGCGGCCGGCGGCCGGACCAGCCTGCGGCCACGGGACCGGCACCGGCGTTCGATCCGGGGTCACGACCCTTCATCGGCACGCCTGGCGCCCATACTCGCGCCTCCGCCCACGGGCGGTGACCCTTCCCGGACGCCACGCCCCACTTCCGAGTAAACAGGTCACCGTTCCGGTGACCTGTTTGCTCGGGGTCGGGGGTCGGGGCCGTCTGAGTACGCTCGGCCGATGCGCCGGACCAAGATCGTGGCCACCGTGGGGCCGGCGTCGGAGGACCCGGCCACGCTGGCGGCCATGGTGGGGGCTGGCATGGACATGGCCCGCCTGTCCCTGGCCCACGGCCACCTGGACGAGACCCTGGAGCGGGTGCGCACGGTGCGGGCGGTGGCCGCCGCCCAGGACAAGCACGTCGGCGTGCTCGCCGACCTGCCGGGGCCCAAGGTGCGGGCCAACGAGTTCCCCGAGGGCGGCGTGCTGCTGGCCGAGGGGAGCGCCGTGGACCTGGTGCCGGCCGGCGACGGGCGCGCCAGCGGCGCCGGCGTCGTGGCCGTGGACCGCGACACGCTCCTCGAGGAGCTGCAGGCGGGCGACCGCGTCGTGCTGGGCGACGGCGCCATCTCCCTGGTGGTGGAGGACGTGGGGCCGGCCCGGGCGCGGGCCCTGGTCCTCACCGGCGGCTGGGCCCAGGGGCGCCCCGGGGTGGCGCTGCCCGCCGGCCGGTTCTCGGCCCGGTCGCCCACGGCCCACGACCTCGAGCTCCTGGGCGCGCTGATCGAGGCCGACGTGGACGCCGTGGCCATCTCCTTCGTCCGCTCCGCCGCCGACATCGAGCGTGCCCGCCAGGCCCTGGGCGGGACGGGCACCATGCTGGTCGCCAAGATCGAGACCCAGGAGGCGGTCGACGACCTCGACGCCATCCTCGCCACCGCCGACGCGGTGATGGTGGCCCGGGGCGACCTGGGGATCCGCTGCGCCCTCGAGGACGTGCCCATCTACCAGAAGCGCATCATCCGCTCCGGGGTGGCGTACGGGCGGCCGGTGATCACCGCCACCCAGATGCTCGAGACCATGGGCCGGGCGCCCACCCCCACCCGGGCCGAGGTGAGCGACGTGGCCAACGCCGTGTTCGACGGCACCAGCGCCCTCATGCTGTCGGGCGAGACGGCCATCGGCCACGACCCGGCCAACGCCGTGCGCACCATGGCCCGCATCGCCCTGCGGGCCGAGCGGGAGTTCGACTACGCCGGCTGGGGGGCCAAGCTGGGCCGCCAGCAGGCGGCGGCCGCCCCGAGCGCCCCGGTGGGGCTGCGCATCACCGGGGCCATCTCGGCCGCCGCCTGGCGGGCGGCGGGCGACGCCGAGGTGTCGGCCATCATCGCCTGCACCAACACCGGCGCCACCGCCCGGGCCATCTCCCGGTTCCGGCCCACCGTGCCGGTGCTGGGCGTCACCCCGTCGCTGCGCACCGCCCGCCAGCTCTCCTTCGGCTGGGGGATCACCCCCATCCTGGCCGACGTGCACGGCACCACCGACGACATCGTGTGGTTCGCGGTCATGGCCGCGGTGGAGCGGGGGGTCGTCAAGCGGGGCGACCTCGTCGCCATCCCGGTGGGCTCCCCCACCCGCCCCGGCCTGGTGACCGACACCCTCCGCCTCGAGCGCATCGAGTGACGCCGCGGCGCCGGCGGCGCCCTCAGCCCATGTAGACCAGCTCCGAGCGGCCCTCGGCCACCTCGGTGAGGACCTCGCTCAGGTTGCGGGTGATCCCGCCGATGCCGGAGACCTGGTCGGAGGACACCCCACGGGTGCCCACGCAGCCCGGTCAGAGCGAGACCATGAACGGGGCGTCGACCCCCTTCTTGACCTTCTCCCGCAGCTCGTCGCCCAGCGGCGTTCCCGGGATGGCGTCGACGGCGGCCACCAGCACGGCGTCGCCGGCCAGGCGCACCTCCGCCTCCAGGCCGGCGTCGGCCGCCACCGAGGCGAAGTGGTAGGCGGTGCGGGCCGGCCGGGGGTCCTCCCGGGGGTCGGCGGAGGCGAAGAAGATCAGCTTCTTGCGTTCCATGGGCTTCCTCCTGTTCAGGTCGGGACGTGGTCGAGCTCGCCCTCGCTGGCGGCGAGGAGCAGGCGGGTGTAGTCGTGGGCGGGACGGTGCACGACGTCGTCGCTGGGCCCCGTCTCGACCACCCGTCCCGACCGCATCACCACCAGCCGGTCGGACACCCAGCGGGCCACCGCCAGGTCGTGGGTGATGTAGACGAACGCCGTGCCGTGACGCTCCCGCATGGCGAGGATCAGCTCCAGGATCCCGGCGCACACCGAGGCGTCGAGCATCGACGTGGGCTCATCGGCGATCACCAGGCGGGGGCGGGCGACGGTGGCCCGGGCCAGGGCCACCCGCTGGCGCTGCCCGCCCGAGAGCTGGTGGGGGAAGCGCCGGGCCATGGGCCCCGCCGGGCGCAGGGCCACCTCCTCCAGCGCCTGCACGGCGGCGGCCGAGCGCGCCGCCCGGTCGTCGCCCCGCACGGCCAGCGGCTCGGCCACGATCTCGCCCACCCGCATGCCGGGGTGCAGCGACTGGTACGGGTCCTGGAACACCAGGTGCATGCGCTGGCGGGCGGCGCGCAGCTGGCGGCGGGGCAGCGACGCCAGGTCCCGGCCGTCGAAGCGCACCGCGCCCGAGTCGGGGCGCTCCAGTCCCAGGATCAGGCGGGCCAGCGTCGTCTTGCCGGCGCCGCTCTCCCCCACCACGGCGACGATCTCCCCCTCGCCCACCGACAGGGAGACGCCGTCCACGGCCACCACCTCGGTCCGCTCCCGCAGCCCCCGGCGGGACCGGTAGCGGCGGCTGACGGCGTCGAGGTCGAGGACGGCGGTCACCGCCGGGCCGCCTCGCACACCACGCACGCCACCTCGTGGCCGCCGGCGCCCGACCCGGCCAGGGCCGGGTCGGTGGTGGCGCAGGCGTCGACCGCCGCCCCGCAGCGGGGGCGGAAGCGGCACCCCTCGGGGAGGGCCGACGGGTCGGGCACGTCGCCGGGGACGGCGGCCAGCGGCCGGCGCTCGCCCCGCAGGGAGGGGAAGGCGCCGAAGAGCGCCTTGGTGTAGGGGTGCTGGGGCGACGCCGACACCGCCGCCGCCGGGCCCCTCTCCACGATGCGTCCGGCGTACATCACGGCCAGGTCGTCGGCCACGCGCGACACGGTGGGCAGGTCGTGGGACACCAGCAGGATCCCGAGCCCCAGCTCGTGGCGCAGCTCGGTGAGCAGCTTGAGCACCTGGGCCCGGGTGACCACGTCGAGGCCGCTGGCCGGCTCGTCGGCCACCAGCAGGTCGGGGTCGTTCACCAGGGCCATGGCGATGACCGCCCGCTGGCGCATGCCGCCCGACAGCTCGTGGGGGAACGACTCGTGGCGCGAGGCGTCGAGGCCCACCCGCTCCAGCAGCTCCCGGGAGCGGGCGACCGCGGCGGCGTCGGCCCGGGTGAGCCAGGCCGCCTCCACCACCTGGCGCAGGACCGGGTAGGCGGGGTTGAGGGCGTTCATGGCCGCCTGGGGCACCAGGGCGACGTCGCGCCCCCGGTAGGGCGCCAGCGCCGGGCGGGCGGGCCGGCCGACGGGGCGGC
>JBKHXC010000294.1:0-1856 GCA_046566225.1 Acidimicrobiia bacterium | reverse complement strand
TCCGAGGGGAATCCATGACCACCGCCGCCGCCACCGCCGCCAAGTTCGCCGAGATCGACGTCCCCCTCTGGGCCTGGGGCGCCCTCGTGGGGGCCATCACGGTGCTGCTGGTCGCCGACCTGCTGATCGTCCACCGCCGCCCCCACGCCGTGAGCTTCCGGGAGGCGGCGATCGAGAGCTCGGTGTGGATCAGCATCGGCGTGGCGTTCACCGCCGTGGTCGCCGTCGCCTTCGGCGGGGCCGCCGCCGGCGAGTACATCACCGGCTACCTGATCGAGAAGAGCCTCTCGGTCGACAACGTCTTCGTGTGGGCGGTGCTGTTCTCCTACTTCGCCGTGCCCCGCGAGTACCAGTTCCGCGTCCTGTTCTGGGGCATCTTCGGGGCGCTGGTGATGCGGGCGGCGTTCATCTTCGCCGGCGTCGCCGTGCTGGAGCGCTTCGAGTGGGTGCTGTACGTGTTCGGCGCCTTCCTGATCGTCACCGCCGTCCGCATCGCCCGCCACCAGGAGACCGAGGTCCACCCCGACCGCAACCCGGTGCTGCGCCTGGTGCGCCGGCTGGTCCCGTCGACCAGCGAGTACGACGGCCAGAAGATGTTCACCCGGCGCAGCGGCCGGCTCCTGGCCACCCCCCTGTTCATCGTGCTGGTGCTGGTGGAGACCACCGACGTGGTGTTCGCCGTCGACTCCGTGCCGGCCATCCTGGCCATCAGCCGGGAGCCGTTCATCGTCTTCTCCTCCAACGCCTTCGCCATCCTCGGGCTGCGGGCGCTGTACTTCCTGCTCGCCGGCATGGCCGGCAAGTTCCGGTACCTGAACATCGGCCTCGGGTTCATCCTCGGCTTCGTGGGCGTGAAGATGCTCGTCGCCGAGTGGTACCACCCGCCCATGTGGTTGTCCCTGGGCTTCATCGCCGCCGCCCTGACCGTTTCCATCTCGGCGTCGCTGCGGGCCGACCGCCGCGACGCCGCCCGGGTGCCCGCCGCCGCCGACGGTGAAGGCGGGGGCCACCGTTGAGCGGGGTCGTCGCCGTCGGCGTGGACGGCTCGGAAGGGGGCGAGCGCGCCCTGCGGTGGGCCGCCGGCGAGGCGCGGCTGCGGGGTGCACCCCTGCGCGCCGTGTGGGCGTGGTCGTACATGGACCAGCCGGGCGGCGGGTTCGACCCCGGCTACGGCGAGGACCGGGCCCGGGCCGGGCTGGACGAGGCCCTCGCCGGGCTGGGCGAGGAGGGGGACGGGGTGGACGTCGAGCGGCTGGTGGTCTGCGACCTGCCCGTGCGGGCCCTGCTCGACGCCGCCGCCGGCGCCGACCTGCTGGTGGTCGGCTCCCGGGGCCTGGGGGGGTTCAAGGGCCTGCTCCTGGGCTCGGTCGGCTCCCAGGTCGCCCACCACGCCCCGTGCCCGGTCGTGATCGTCCCCGGGTCCGAGCGCGGCGCCGGCTGACCGCTACCGGGGCGTGACCCGCAGGATCCGGTCGGTCCCCCCGCCGTTGGAGGTGGTGACGTAGACGCTGCCGTCCGGGCCCTCCACGGCGGTCCGCAGCCGGCCCTGCCCGCTGACGACGACCCGCTCGGAGACCAGGCCGCCGGCCGGGTCGAGCGTCAGCGCCCGTAGCTGGGACCCCCGCAGGCAGGCGAGGAGCAGCGCCCCGGTGAGCGAGCGCCAGGACGGGTCGGTCACGAAGGTTGCGCCCGAGGGGGCCAGGCTGGTGCCGCCCGACGTCCACACCGGGCGCATGGCCCCCGGGAACTTCCGGAGGTCGGTCATGGGCGCGGCCTCGTCGTAGCCGGGCACCGGGTCCCAGCCGCCGTTGCCGCCCGCCCGCAGCAGGTTGACCTCGTCGTCGCGGGTGGTCCCG
>JBKHXC010000293.1:0-3019 GCA_046566225.1 Acidimicrobiia bacterium | reverse complement strand
GTGGCGGTGAGCATGCGGATCATGACCCGGATGGGCGCCGGCGCCCTCGACGTGCGGGGCAACGACGGGGCGTTCGTCCCCTGCCTCCACTCGGTGGGGGCGCCGCTGGAGCCGGGCCGGGCCGACGTCGCCTGGCCGTGCAACGCCGACAACAAGCACATCGTCCACTTCCCCGAGACGCGCGAGATCTGGTCCTTCGGCTCCGGCTACGGCGGCAACGCCCTGCTGGGCAAGAAGTGCTTCGCCCTGCGCATCGCCTCCGTCATGGCCCGCGACGAGGGCTGGCTGGCCGAGCACATGCTGATCGTGAAGCTCACCAGCCCGTCGGGCGAGACCCGCTACGTCAGCGGCGCCTTCCCCTCGGCGTGCGGCAAGACGAACCTCGCCATGCTCGTCCCCACCCTTCCCGGCTGGAAGGTGGAGACGGTGGGCGACGACATCTGCTGGATGAAGTTCGGCGCCGACGGCCGCCTGTGGGCCATCAACCCCGAGGCCGGGTTCTTCGGCGTGGCCCCCGGCACCAGCGAGGTCACCAACCCCAACGCCATGCTGACCATGGCCGCCAACTCCATCTTCACCAACACCGCCCTCACCGACGACGGCGACGTGTGGTGGGAGGGCATGACCAGCCAGCCCCCCGCCCACCTCACCGACTGGAGGGGGGAGGACTGGACGCCGGCCAACGGCACCCGCGCCGCCCACCCCAACGCCCGCTTCACCGCCCCGGCGGCCCAGGACCCCGCCATCGCCCCCGAGTGGGAGGACCCCGCCGGTGTGCCCATCTCGGCCATCCTCTTCGGCGGGCGGCGGTCCTCGGTCGTCCCCCTCGTCACCGAGGCGTTCGACTGGGAGCACGGCGTGTTCCTCGGGTCGATCATGGCGTCGGAGACCACCGCCGCCCAGGCCGGCGCCGTCGGCGACCTGCGCCGCGACCCGGTCGCCATGCTGCCGTTCTGCGGGTACAACATGGGCGACTACCTGGGCCACTGGCTGGAGATGGGCAGGGCCGCCGACCCGGCCGCCCTGCCCAAGCTGTTCTACGTCAACTGGTTCCGCAAGGACGCCGACGGCCGCTGGCTGTGGCCCGGCTTCGGCGACAACAGCCGGGTCCTGGAGTGGGTCTTCGAGCGCGCCGCCGGGCGGGGCGAGGCGGTGGAGACCCCCATCGGCCGGGTCCCCCGGCCGGGGGCCATCGACATCGACGGCCTCGACCTGAGCGAGGACGACATGGCCGAGCTGCTGCGGGTGGACCACGCCGACTGGCGGGCGGAGGTCCCCTCCATCAGGGAGCACTTCGCCCGGCTCGGCGACCACCTCCCGCCCGCCCTCCACGCCCAGCTCGACGCCCTGGCCGGTCGCCTCCGACCGTAGAGCGTCGACCTCGTTCGTCCGCGCCGCTCACTGCCTTCCGTCGAGCCGGGTCGTGCCCCCGGCGTGCGACCATGGGGACGTGACGGCGGTGGGCCAGGGCGGCGGTCCGGGGACGGGGGCGCTCGAGGGGGCGGGGGCGGCCCTCGACGTCGACGCCGTCGTGGCCGAGCTCTCCGGCGCCGTCCGCCGGCTCACGGCCGCCGGCGACCGGCGCCGGGCGGCGCTGGCCTGCGCCCGGCTGGGCGACGTGTTCGCCAGCCTGGTCGGGAACCAGACGGCGGCCCGGGCCTGGTTCGTGCGGGCCACCCGCCTGGTCGAGGACGAGCCGCCGTGCATCGAGCAGGGGTGGGTGGCGGTGGCCGCCCTGGGCTGCGACGTCGACGACCCCGGCGTGCTGCTGGCCCGGGCCGAGCTGGCCCTCGACCGGGCCCGCCGGTTCGGCGACGTGAACCTGGAGACCAAGGCCCTGGCCGACGCCGGCCTGGCCCACGTCCAGGCGGGCCGCATGGCCCAGGGCATGGCGCTGCTCGACGAGGCCATGGCGCTGGCCTGCGGCCCGGCCGACGACGCCGAGGCGGCGGGGAAGTCGGTGTGCTCGTTCCTGACCGCCTGCTACCACGCCGCCGACTTCGACCGCGCCTCCTCGTGGGCCGAGGACCTCCGCCGCCACGGGCTCATCGGCCCCGCGCCCGGCGTCCAGGCCCTGGTGGCCAGCCACTGCGACGCCGTCCAGGCCGCCCTGCTGTGCGAGCTGGGCCGGTGGGCCGAGGCCGAGCGCCTGCTGGCCCGGGCCATCGAGGAGTTCGAGGCCCGGATGCACCTGCCCAGCTGGCACCCGGCGATCGCCCTGGCCGAGCTGCGGATCCGCCAGGGCCGGCTGGCCGAGGCCGAGATGCTGCTGCTGGGCAAGGAGGGCCACCTCCAGGCGCTGCTGCCGGCGGCCCGGCTGCACCTCGCCCGCGGCGACCACGAGCTGGCCCGGGCCACCGCCGTGCGGGGGCTGCGGGCGGTGGGGGCCGACCGCCTCCGGGCGGCCGAGCTGCTGGCCGTGCTCGTCGACGTCGAGCTGGGCGCCGGCGACCTCGACGCGGCGGCGGCCGCCTGCGACGACCTGGCCACCCGCGCCGCCGGGCTCGACGTGACCGGCCTCCAGGCCAGGGCCGCCACCGTGCGGGCCCGCGTCCTGGCCGCCCGGGGCGACGGGGCGGGCGCCATCGCCCTGCTGGAGGCCGCCCTCGACCGCCTGCCGGTCGCCGGCGCCCCCCTGGTGCGGGCCGGCCTGCTGGTGGACCTGGTGCGGCTCCACGACGGCATCGGGAACCGGGCGGCGGCCCGGGTCGAGTCCAGCCGGGCGGCGGCGGCCCTGGCCGGCCTCGACGTCGTGCTGGCGCCCGCCGACGCCGAGCTGCTCTCCCGCCACGGCGTCGCCGGGGGGCCGGCCGGCGGCGCTCGGGCGGCCCCGCCGGGCGCCGTGCTGCGCCGCGCCGGGTCCGGCTGGGTGGCGGCCTACGGCGACGTGCGGGCCCGGCTGGCCGACACCAAGGGCCTGCGCTATCTGGCCGAGCTGCTGCGCAGCCCGGGCGTCGAGCGCCACGCCCTCGACCTGGTCGACCGGGTGGAGGGCGCCGGCCGGGACGGGGCGGACGCC
>JBKHXC010000292.1:0-2732 GCA_046566225.1 Acidimicrobiia bacterium | reverse complement strand
GGTCGCGGGCCCGGCATCCGGACGAGCCCGTCCGGCATCGGTAGCCGGGCCGAGCGCGCCGGCCCGCCCCGGCGCGGCCCGGCCGGTTCCTACCGGGTGCGGCGCCCGCCGGCGGTGGCCCTTGGCCGGGCGGCGGGTGCGGCCGGGGCGTCCGAGGCCGGGTCCCAGGCGCCGAGGTCGGCCAGGCGCCGGTCGTTGGAGAAGACCTCCACGAACGGCTGGCGCACGCCGATGCGCTTCTGCAGGCGCTCCACCTCCAGCTCCTGGTCCCACAGCACGAGCGTGACGACCATGCCCTCCTCGCCGGCCCGGGCCGTGCGCCCGGAGCGGTGCAGGTAGGCCTTGTGGTCCTCGGGCGGGTCGTAGTGGACGACCACGTCGATGCCCTCGACGTCGATGCCCCGGGCGGCCACGTCGGTGGCCACCAGCACGGGCAGCTTGCCGGCGGTGAAGTCCTCCAGGGCCTTCTCCCGCTGCTGCTGGCGCAGGTCGCCGTGGATGACCCCGACCCGGAGCCCCTCCCGCACCAGCTGGGCGGCCAGGCGGTCGGCCCCCCGCTTGGTCCGGGTGAACACCAGGGTCCGCTTCTGCGAGCGGGCCACGGCGGCCGCCACCTTGGGCTTGTCCATCTGGTGGACCTTGCGGAACCGGTGGGACATCTCCTCCACCGTCGTCTGCTCGGACTCCACCTCGTGGCGGACCGGGTCGCGCAGGTAGGTCTTCACCACGTGGTCGACGTCGCCGTCGAGGGTGGCGGAGAACAGCAGCGTCTGGTGCTCGGACTCGATGCGGCGCAGGAACCACTCGACCTGGGGCAGGAACCCCATGTCGGCCATGCGGTCGGCCTCGTCCAGCACCACGTGGCGGACGCCGGCCACGCTGACCGTCCCCCGCTCGCCCAGGTCGATGAGCCGCCCCGGGGTGGCGATCACGATGTCGGCGCCCGACCGCACCGCCTTCACCTGGCGGTCCATGCTCGCCCCCCCGTAGACGGCGGCCACCTTGCGGCCCCGCACGGCGGCCAGCGGCGCCAGCACGGCCGTCACCTGCACGGCCAGCTCCCGGGTCGGCACCAGCACCAGCGAGTCGGGGCGGCCGGGCGGCGAGGGCCTGCTGCGCTCCAGCAGGGCCAGGCCGAAGGCCAGGGTCTTGCCCGAGCCGGTCTTGGCCTAGCCGCACACGTCCCGGCCGGCGAGGGCGTCGGGGAGGGTGAGGGCCTGGATGGGGAACGGCTCGGTGATCCCCTGGGCGGCCAGCGCGGCCACCAGGTCGTCGGACACGCCGAGCGCGGCGAACGTCGTCTTCAACTCTTCACTCCTGATTCCTCGGGTGGGCCCTTCCTCGCACCCGAGACCACAGGAGCACATGAGGTGAGCCCGCGAGCAGCGCGCCCTGCGTGCTCACGCCACCCAGCGTAGCGGAGCCCCGCACCCGACCCGGGATTGCCCCGCGGATCTGCTCAAATCCGCCCTGTTCGATGCCGACGAAGAAGGGGAAGATGGTGAGTCGCCTCGCTCGCCAGAAAGGCCGACCATGCGCATGCCTCCCGGACAGCACGGACCGCAGCGGGACAAGCCGCGGACCAGCCGCCGGCAGATCGCCATCGTCGTCGGGCTGTTCGTCGCCGTCCTGTTCGTGCTGTTCAACCTCCCGGGCGGCAGCTCGTCGAAGAAGAGGGTCCCCGAGGTCACCCTCTCGGGCGCCGTGCAGGCCATCAAGGAGGGCAAGGTCGGCCGCCTGCACCTGAACGACGGGTCGAGGCGGGCCACCCTGATCCTCACCAACGGCACCGAGGTCCAGACCGCCTACCCGGTGGGGTCGGGCCCGGAGCTCACCAACACCGCCATCGAGCACGACGTCAAGGTCACGGCGTCGCCCAACAAGACGGGCTCCATGTGGGGCAGCCTCCTGCTCAGCCTGCTCCCGGTGGCGCTGCTCATCGCCTTCTTCATCTTCTTCATGGGGCCGCGCATGGGCCTCAACGTGGGCCGGCTGGCCAAGTCCCGCCGGGAGCCCACCGAGGTGCCCGGCACCCGCTTCTCCGACGTGGCCGGCGCGGACGAGGCCGTGGCGGAGGTCAAGGAGATCGTCGACTTCCTCGTCGACCCGGCCCGCTTCGTCGACGCCGGGGCGCGCATGCCCCGGGGCGTGCTGCTGGTGGGCCCCCCGGGCACCGGCAAGACCCTCCTCGCCCGGGCCGTCGCCGGCGAGGCCGGCGTGCCCTTCTTCGCCCTGTCCGGCTCGGACTTCGTCGAGACCTTCGTGGGAGTGGGCGCCTCCCGGGTCCGCCAGGTGTTCAGCGCCGCCCGCAAGCACGGCAAGGCCATCATCTTCATCGACGAGATCGACGCCGTCGGCAAGGCCCGCAGCAGCCAGTCCAGCGGCAGCGGCAACGAGGAGCGGGAGAACACCCTCAACCAGCTCCTCGTCGAGATGGACGGCTTCAGCGACTCCGGCGTCATCGTGCTGGCCGCCACCAACCGAGCCGACGTCCTCGACGCCGCCCTCACCCGGCCCGGGCGCTTCGACCGCCGGGTGACCGTCCCCGCCCCCGACCGGACGGGCCGGACCAAGATCCTCGAGCTCTACGCCAAGGACCGCCAGCTCTCCCCCGACGTCGACCTGGTGGCGCTGGCCCGCCGCACGCCGGGCCTCACCGGCGCCGACCTCGCCCTGCTCATGAACGAGGCGGCCCTGGAGGCGGCCCGCAACGGCTCCCGCTTCATCACCAA
>JBKHXC010000291.1:0-2218 GCA_046566225.1 Acidimicrobiia bacterium | reverse complement strand
CCCGGCCCATCAAGTCCTCGTTCCGCGAGGGCCTGTCGGTGCTGGAGTACTTCATCTCCACCCACGGCGCCCGCAAGGGCCTGGCCGACACCGCCCTGCGCACGGCCGACTCCGGCTACCTCACCCGGCGCCTGGTCGACGTGGCCCAGGAGCTCATCATCAGGGAGGACGACTGCGGGACCACCCGGGGGATCTGGCTGGAGGGCGTCGGCCCCGACCAGCCCAACCGCCGGGCGTACCTGGAGACCCGGCTGTTCGGCCGGGTGCTGGCCGAGGCGGCCGGCGGCCTCCCGGCCGGCACCGACATCGGCGACGAGGAGCTGGCCACCCTCCGCGACGACCCCGGCGTGAGCCGGGTCCGGGTGCGCACGGTCCTCACCTGCGAGTCCGTGCAGGGCATCTGCGCCACCTGCTACGGGCGGTCGCTGGCCACCCTCACGGGCATCGAGCTGGGCGAGGCGGTGGGCGTCATCGCCGCCCAGTCCATCGGCGAGCCGGGGACCCAGCTCACCATGCGGACGTTCCACACCGGCGGCATCGCCGGCGAGGACATCACCCACGGCCTGCCCCGCGTCGTGGAGCTGTTCGAGGCCCGCACGCCCAAGGGCGCGGCCGTCCTGGCCCGCACGTCGGGCGTGGTGCGCATCGCCGACGAGGAGACCGGCCGGCGCATCACCATCGTGGGCGACGACGGGACGGAGGACACCTACAACGTCTCCCAGCGAGCCCACCTGGAGGTGGCGGACGGCTCGGAGGTGGTCGCCGGCGACTCGCTGGTCGAGGGGCCCAAGGACCCCAAGGAGCTGCTCGAGATCAAGGGCATCCGCGAGACCCAGCAGTACCTGGTGGAGGAGGTCCAGAAGGTCTACCGGGACCAGGGCGTGTCGATCCACGACAAGCACATCGAGCTGATCGTGCGCCAGATGCTGCGCCGGGTGTCGGTGGCCGAGCCGGGCGACGCCACGTTCCTGCCCGGCGAGCGGGTCGACTCCCGCATCTACGCCGACACCAACCGGGAGCTGGTCCAGGCCGGCAAGCGCCCGGCCGAGGGCCGGCCCGAGCTCATGGGCATCACCAAGGCGTCGCTGGCCACCGAGTCGTGGCTGTCGGCCGCCTCCTTCCAGGAGACGACCCGGGTCCTCACCGAGGCCGCCATCGAGGGCAAGTCCGACCTGCTCTACGGGCTGAAGGAGAACATCATCATCGGCAAGCTCATCCCCGCCGGCACGGGGATGACCCGCTACCGGGACTTCGACCTGGAGGCGCCCGACTACGAGCCCATGGCGGGCTGGTCGTCGGACGCCGACACCGAGGACCTGGCCGCCTGGCTGGCCAACATCGGCTCCAGCGCCGTCTCCGCCGGCGGGGGTGACGGCGGCACCTCGCCGTCGTGGCTCCAGCCCGCCCCCGCCCCCCCGGAGGGCGACGGCGGCGGGTTCGACGGCGGCGACGCCGGCTGACCAATCGCCCGCGCGCTCGCTCCTAGGAGCAGCCCCCGGGCACGGCGACGTCGGCGGTGCGGGCCTGGTTGCCCCGGCCGTCCACCGCGCTCACCCACCAGGTGAGGGGCCGACCGGGGGGCAGCGAGCCGGTGGCCGCCGTCTCGGCCAGGGCCATGGGCGTGCGGGTCTCGGTGCCCGCCGCGTCGCGGACGTGGAGGCTGAGGGCGACCTCGGCCTCGTCCTCCACCACGGCGGTGACCACGCAGCCCCGGGCGCTGGCCCCCAGGTCGGGCGGGTGCTCCACCGTGCCGGTGACGGTGGCGGCGGCGGCCGAGCCGTCGTCGCCCTCGACCCGCACGGTGGTGCGGACCTCGCCCTCGGGCGGGGAGCCGCTGAGGCGCAGGACCTGCTCGCGCCCGGGCCCCAGCCGCCCCCGGGGCGGGTCGACGCGGAGCCAGGGGGCGTCGGCGCTGGCCTCCCATGCCACCTCGGCGCCCGACACGTTGAGCAGCGACACGTGGTCGGCGGGCAGGGCGAGCTCGGCGGGGAGCAGCTCGAGGGCGCCCGGCGCCGCCGGCAGCCGGGCCAGGCCGGCGAGGGCGCCGGGCGCCGCCCCGTCGCCGCCGCCGCGGGTGGCGGCGGCCGCCATGCCCGCCACCGCCAGGACGGCGGCCGCTCCCGCCAGCAGGCCGGTGCCCCGCCGCCGGCGCCCGCCGGTGAGCGGTGGGGGCGGCATGCCGGGCTGGAACCGGCTCCGCCCGGCGACGGCGAGGACC
>JBKHXC010000290.1:0-6272 GCA_046566225.1 Acidimicrobiia bacterium | reverse complement strand
CTGGGCGGCGGGTCGGCCGACGCCGCCGCCGTGCTGCGGTGGGCGGGCTGCGCCGACCCCGACGTGGCGGCCGGCCTGGGTGCCGACGTGCCGTTCTGCCTGGTGGGCGGCCGGGCCCGCGTGGGCGGCGTGGGGGAGGTCGTCGAGCCCCTCCCCTTCGCCGAGGGCGCCTACACCCTGCTCACGCCGCCGCTGCCCGTCTCGACGCCCGCCGTGTACCGGGCGTGGGACCTGCTGGGCGGCCCGACGGCGGAGGGGCCCAACGACCTGGAGCCGGCCGCCCTGCGGGTGGAGCCCCGGCTGGCGGCGTGGCGCGACGCCCTGGGCGACGCCACCGGCCAGGTGCCCGTCCTGGCCGGCAGCGGCGGCACCTGGTTCGTGGAGGGGGCCTTCCCCGACGTGGCCGGCGCCGTGGTGGCGCACGCCGACCGCCCGTAGGGACGGGTGCCCGGCAGGGCCGCGGAGGGTGCCGCCGCTACTTGCCGGCCCGCCGCTGCCAGCGGGTGGCCTTCAGCATCTTCTTGTGCTTCTTCTTGCGCATCCGCTTGCGGCGCTTCTTGATCAGTGAGCCCATGCCGGGGGGGACAGTAGCCTCGATGCAGCGATGGCGGGTAGTTCAACTGGCAGAACGCCGGACTTTGGATCCGGAGGTCGCAGGTTCGATCCCTGCCCCGCCAACGGCCGTCGCGGTAGAAAGGGAGCATGAGCCGTCCGCTGTCCGCCGTGGTGCTGGCCGCCGGCGAGGGGACGCGGATGAAGTCGGCCAGGCCCAAGCCCGTCCACCTCCTGTGCGGCCGGCCCATGGTCCTGCACGTGATCGACGCCCTCGGGGGCCTGGACGTGGCCCGGGCCGTGGTCGTGGTGGGCCACGGCGCCGAGCGGGTCACCAAGGCGCTCCTGGAGCAGGCCCCCGCCCGGCTGCGCATCGACTTCGTCGAGCAGCGGGTCCAGCGGGGGACGGGCGACGCCGTGTCGGTGGCCCTCACCGCCTTCCCCGACGAGGACATCGACGACGGCGAGATCGTGGTGCTGCCGGGCGACACCCCCCTGCTGCGGGACTCGACCCTGGCCGAGCTGGTGGCCCGCCACCGGGAGAAGAGCGCCGCCGCCACCGTCCTGACCACCCGCATGGCCGACCCGACCGGCTACGGGCGGGTGGTCCGCAACAAGAACGACCGGGTCGCCCGCATCGTCGAGGAGGCCGACGCCACCGCCGACGAGCGCGCCATCGACGAGGTCAACACCTCCATCTACTGCTTCCGGCGCAGCGTCCTGGCGCCCGCCCTCCGCCGCCTCAGCCCCGAGAACGCCCAGGGCGAGTACTACCTCACCGACGTGGTGGAGGTCCTGGCCGACGCCGGGTACCCGGTGTTCTCGCTGCTGGCCGCCGACGCCCTGGAGGCGGCCGGCGTGAACGACCGGGCCCAGCTGGCCGTGGCAGAGGCCGAGCTGCGCCACCGCACCAACCAGCGGTGGCTGGAGCGGGGCGTCACCATGCTGGACCCGGCCCGCACCTACATCGACGCCACCGTCGAGCTGGGCACCGACGTCACCCTGTTCCCCGGCACCATGCTCCAGGGGCGCACGGTGGTGGCCGCCGGCGCCCAGCTGGGCCCGGACTGCCGGCTGGTGGACTGCGTGGTGGCCGAGGGGGCGGTGGTCGAGCACACCGTGGGCCGCCAGGCCGAGATCGGCCCCGACGCCCGGGTGGGCCCCTTCGCCTCGCTGGCGCCGGGGTCGCGGATCGCCCCCGGGACCGTCACCGGGCCGTTCTTCTCGGCCGTGCCCCAGGTGGAGGAGGGGGCGTGACGACGCTGGAGGTGGTGCCCACCAAGCGGCTCGAGCTCTACTCCGGGCGGGCCCACCGCTCGCTGGCCGAGGAGATCGCCGCCCACCTCGGGGTCCGGCTGGGCGAGCCCAACCTGCGCCAGTTCCCCAACGGCGAGATCCACTGCCGCTTCAACGAGTCGGTGCGGGGGGCCGACGTCTTCATCATCCAGACCCACTCGGGCCCGGTGAACGACGCCATCATGGAGCAGTGCATCATGATCGACGCCGCCAAGCGGGCGTCGGCCAAGCGGGTCACCGCCGTGTGCCCCTACTACGGCTACTCCCGCCAGGACCGCAAGGCCGAGGGGCGGGAGCCGATCACCGCCAAGCTGGTCTCCGACCTGCTCCACACCGCGGGCGCCAACCGGGTGGTGAGCGTGGACCTCCACTCCGGGCAGATCCAGGGGTTCTTCGACGGGCCCGTCGACCACCTCACCGCCCTGCCCGTGCTGGCCGACTACCTCGCCGCCCTGGAGCCGGAGAGCCTGGTGATCGTGGCCCCCGACGCCGGGCGGGTGAAGGTGGCCGAGCGCCTGGCCCAGCGGCTGAACTCGGACCTGGCCATCGTGCATAAGAAGCGGTCGTCGGGCGTGGTGCAGGCCCGGGAGGTCATCGGCGACGTGGCCGGCCGCCGCTGCGTCCTCATCGACGACATGATCGACACGGCGAGCACCATCGTGGCCGCCGCCGAGATCCTCGACCGCCGGGGCGCCGGCGAGGTGTGGGCCATGGCGACCCACGGCGTGCTGTCCGACCCGGCGGTGGACCGCCTCAAGAACTCGTCGATCACCCGGGTGGTGGTCACCAACACGCTCCCGGTGCCGCCCGAGAAGCAGATCGACAAGCTGGAGGTCCTGTCGGTGGCCGACCTCATCGCCGACGCCCTCGACGCCGTGTTCGAGGACGCGTCGGTGTCGGACATCTTCGGCGGCGCCAACCAGTCCTGACCGGGCCGCCTGAGGCGACCGGGCGGGTGGCGGCCGCCGGCCCGTAGACTGTGGCCATGCCCGAGATCACCCTCCCCGCCGAGACCGGGCGCGCCCTCGGGTCGCGCTCGTCGGGCCGCCTCCGCGCCGCCGGCAAGATCCCCGGCGTGGTGTACGGCCACGGCATCGAGCCGCTGCCGGTGGCGGTGGACGCCCGCGCCCTGCGGGCCGCCCTCACCACCGAGGCCGGGTTCAACGCCCTGCTCGACGTCCGGGTGGAGGGCACGTCGCACCTGGCCATGGCGCGGGACCTCCAGCGCCACCCCGTGCGCCACACCGTCGTCCACGTCGACTTCCAGGTCGTCCGCCGCGACGAGGTGATCTCGGCCGACGTGCCGGTCGCCCTCGTGGGCGAGCCCGAGGAGGTCCACCGCCGTGACGGCGTGGTCGAGCAGCAGCTCTTCCAGCTCGCCGTGCACGCCACGCCCGGCCGCATCCCCAACGCCGTGGAGGTGGACGTGAGCGGCCTGGCCATCGGTGACACCGTGCGCGTGGGCGACCTGGCGCTGCCGCCCGGCGTCACCACCGACGTGGACCCCGAGGCGCCCGTGGTCGTGGCCCAGCCCCCGCAGGTCTCCGCCGAGGACCTGCTCACCGAGGCCGAGCAGGCGGCCGCCGAGCAGGCGGGCGCCGAGGAGGCCGGCGCCGAGGGGGCGGCCGAGCCCGCCGCCGGCGCCGAGGGCGGCGAGGGCTAGCGCCTGGCCTGGCCCCGAACCGGCACCCCGGCCGACCTGCTGGCCGTCGGCCTGGGCAACCCCGGCACCCAGTACGCCGGCACCCGCCACAACGTGGGGGCCGACGTGGTCGCCCTGCTGGCCGGCCGCCACGGCGGGCGCCTGCGCAAGGGGAGGGAGCTGGCCCTGGTCGACGAGGTCCGCGTCGACGGCCGCCGCCTGGCGCTGGCGTTCCCCCAGACGTACATGAACGAGTCGGGCATGGCGGTGGCCCCGCTGGTGCGCCGCTTCGGGATCGACGACCTGGCCCGGCTGGTCGTGGTCCACGACGAGCTGGACCTGCCCGTCGGGCGCATCAGGGTCAAGGTGGGCGGCGGGCTGGCCGGCCACAACGGGCTCAAGTCGATCAAGGCCCACCTGCGCAGCGACGCCTTCTGCCGGGTGCGCATCGGCATCGGCAAGCCGCCGGGGCGGCGGGAGGGCGTCGACCACGTGCTGCGGGCGCTGGGCAAGGCCGAGCGGGAGCTGCTGGCCGTCGCCGTCGAGGAGGCGGCCGACGCCGTCGAGGCCATCCTGGCCGACGGCCCGGCCGCCGCCATGAACCGCTTCAACCCCGCCCCCGCCTGACCCCCGCACCGTTCCTGCGCGAGTCGGGTGCCAGCGCCTGGCACCGAACTGGCACACGGAGCGGCCCGGCGGTGTAGCGAGGCGGCCGCCGTAGCCTGGGCGGGTGAGCCTGCGGTCGCTGCCCCCGCTGCTGCGCGCCGACCCCGCCCTGGCCGCGGTGGCGGGGCGGGGGAACGCGGTGCTGGCCGTCCCCCAGCCGGCGCGGGCGTTCACCGTGGCCGGCCTGGCCCACCTGTCGGAGCGCCACCCCCTGGTGGTCGCCACCCCCACGGCCAGCGACGCCGAGCGCCTGGCCGCCGACCTGCGGGCCTTCCTGGGCGACTACCAGGTCGACGCCTTCCCGGCGTGGGAGACGCTGCCCTTCGAGCGGGTCAGCCCCAGCGTGGAGACCATGGGCCGGCGGCTGCGGGCCATGTGGCGGCTGCGCAACCCGGCCCGGGCGCCCCGGGTGCTGGTGGCGCCGGTGAAGGCGCTGGTCCAGCGCCTCTGGCCCCACGTGGAGGAGGCCGAGCCCGTCGTGCTGGCCCCCGGCGACCGGGTCGATCCCGAGGAGCTGGTCGCCCGCCTGGTGGGCGCCGGCTACCGGCGGGAGTACCAGGTGGAGCACCGGGGCGAGGTGGCGGTGCGGGGCTCCATCGTGGACGTGTTCCCGTCCACCGCCGACGGGCCGGTGCGCATCGACCTGTGGGGCGACGAGGTGGACCGCCTCACCCGGTTCGCCGTCGCCGACCAGCGCTCGGTGGGCGACGTGGAGCGGGTGGAGGTCTTCGCCTGCCGCGAGCTGCTGCCCACTCCCGAGGTCCGGGAGCGGGCGGCCCGGCTGGTGGGCGCCGAGCCGTGGGGGCGCGAGCAGTGGGAGCGCCTGGCCGAGGGCCTGGTCTTCGACGGCATGGAGTCGTGGCTGCCCTGGCTGACCGAGGGCGAGCACCTGCTGCCCGACCTGGTGGGCCCCGACGCCCAGGTCCTGCTCGTCGAGCCCCGCCGCATGCGGGACCGGGCGGCCGAGCTGCTGGACGAGGAGGCCGCCCTGGCCGGCACCCTGGCCGGCACGTGGGGCGCCGGCGAGCGGGCCTTCCCCCGGCTGCACCTCCCGTTCGACCGCCTGCTGGCGCACACCACGGCGCCGGTGTGGTCGGTCACCGGCGCCGCCGAGGGCCCCGACACGCCGGCGGTGGCGGCCACGGGCTGGGACCCGGTGGTGGGGGACGGGTCGCGGCTGGCCAAGCAGCTCACCGACCTGGTGGCCGACGGGTTCCGGGTGGTCGTCGCCGCCGACGGGGAGGGCACGGCGGCGCGCATCGCCTCCCGGCTGCGGGAGGAGGCGGTGGGCGGCGTCGAGGTGGTGGTGGCCCCCCTGGAGCGGGGCTTCGTGCTGCCGTCGGTCAGGCTGGCCGTGCTGGGCGAGAGCGACGTCACCGGCCGCCGCCGCCCCCACCGCCGCCCCCGCCCCCGGCCCCGGGCCACCGAGGGGTTCTTCGACGACCTGGCGCCCGGCGACCACGTGGTCCACCACGCCCACGGCGTGGCCCGCTACGGCGGCATGGTCAAGCGGTCGATGGGCGGCGCCGAGCGGGACTACCTGCTGCTCGAGTACCGGGGCGGCGACCGCCTCTACGTCCCGTCCGACCAGATCGACCTGGTGCGCCCCTACACCGGCGGCGAGTCCCCCGCGCTCCACAAGCTGGGCGGGGCCGACTGGGGGCGCAGCAAGGCCAGGGTCCGCTCGGCGGTGCGCGAGATCGCCCAGGAGCTGATCGTCCTCTACCGGCGCCGGATCACCACCGCCGGCCACGCCTTCGAGCCCGACACCCCGTGGCAGCACGAGCTGGAGGACGCCTTCGCCTACACCGAGACGCCCGACCAGCTCAGGGCCATCGCCGAGGTGAAGGCCGACATGGAGGAGCCCACCCCCATGGACCGCCTGGTGTGCGGCGACGTCGGCTTCGGCAAGACCGAGGTGGCGCTGCGGGCGGTGTTCAAGGCGGTGCAGGACGGCAAGCAGGCCGCCGTGCTGGTGCCCACCACCCTGCTGGCCCAGCAGCACTTCGCCACCTTCTCCGACCGCTTCGCCGGGTACCCGGTGCGGGTGGAGGTCCTCTCCCGGTTCCTCACCGGCCCCCAGGCCAAGAAGGTGGCCGACGGGCTGCGGGACGGG
>JBKHXC010000289.1:0-3063 GCA_046566225.1 Acidimicrobiia bacterium | reverse complement strand
CCGGCGACGCCCCCGGGGTAGCGTGCGGCCGTGTCCGTCGGCGTGCTCGTGTCCGGCACGGGGACCATCCTCAGCGCCCTGATCGACGAGGGCCTCCCCCTCTCGGTGGTGGTGGCCGACCGCGGGTGCCGGGCGCTGGGCGTGGCCGAGGAGGCCGGCATCCCGGCCCGGCTGGTGGAGCGCCCGAGCTTCGGCGCCGGCTTCGACCGGCTCCGGTTCACCCACCGGGTGGTGGACGCCCTCCAGCACCACGGCGTGGACCTGGTCGCCATGGCCGGGTTCGGCACCGTGCTGGACAAGCCGCTGTTCGACGCCTTCCCCGGGCGGGTGCTCAACACCCACCCCGCCCTGCTCCCCGCCTTCCCCGGCTGGCACGCGGTGGAGGAGGCCCTGGCCGCCGGGGTCAAGGTGACCGGCTGCACGGTGCACGTGGCCACCGTGGACGTCGACGCCGGCCCCATCCTGGCCCAGGAGGCCGTCCCCGTCCTGCCCGGCGACACCGTGGAGAGCCTCCACGAGCGCATCAAGGAGGTCGAGCGCCGGCTCTACCCCCGCACGCTGAGGGAGTTCCTCCGGTGAGGCCCGCCCCGCCCGGGGCCGGGGGGCAGCGGTGAGGGCCCTGGTGTCGGTGTACGACAAGACGGGGCTGGAGGCCTTCGCCCGGGGCCTGGTCGCGCTCGGCTTCGAGCTGGTGTCCAGCGGCGGCACGTCGCGCGCCCTGGCCGGCGCCGGCGTCCCCCACCTGGAGGTGGGGGACGTGACCGGCTTCCCGGAGATGCTCGGCGGCCGGGTCAAGACGCTGCACCCGCGCATCCACGCCGGCGTGCTGGCCGACCGGGCCCAGCCGCGGCACCTGGCCGACCTGGCGGAGCTCGGCATCGTCCCGATCGACCTGGTGGTGTGCAACCTCTACCCGTTCCCCGCCCGGCCGTCGGTGGAGATGATCGACGTGGGGGGGCCCACCATGGTGCGGGCGGCGGCCAAGAACCACGAGCACGTGGGCGTGGTGGTCGACCCGGCGGACTACGGCGACGTGCTGGGCGAGCTGCGGCGCGAGGGGGCCCTCTCCGACGGGACCCGCCGGCGACTGGCCCGGGCCGCCTTCGCCCACACCGCCGCCTACGACGCCGCCATCGTCGCCTGGATGGACGAGGGGTCCGACGACGAGGTGCTCCCCCCCACCCTGCACCTGGCCCTGGAGCGCACCGACGAGAGGCTGCGGTACGGCGAGAACCCCCACCAGCGGGCCGCCCGCTACCGCCAGGTGGGCGGGGCCACGTGGTGGGACGGCGTGGAGCAGCTGGCCGGCCTGGCCCTGTCGTACCTCAACATCTACGACGCCGAGGCCGCCTGGCGCCTCGTCCACGACCTGGGGCCGGGGCCGGCGTGCGCCATCGTCAAGCACGCCAACCCCTGCGGCGTCGCCACCGCCGACGGCCCGGCCGCCGCCTACCGGCGGGCGCTGGAGGGCGACGAGCGCTCGGCGTTCGGCGGCATCGTCGCCGTCAACCGCCCCGTCACCGCGGAGGTGGCCGACGCCATGGTGGCCGGGCCCCAGGCCGACGTGGTCGTGGCGCCCGGCTTCGACGCCGGGGCGGTGGACCGCCTCGTCGCCCGGCGCAAGGCCACCCGCCTGCTCCGGGCGGCGCCGCCCGAGGCGCCGCGCCGCCACTACCGCCAGGTCGGCGGGGGCTTCCTGGTGCAGGAGCCGCACTCGTTCCGGGCCGGGCGGGACCAGTGGCGGGTCGTCACCCGGGTGGAGCCCACCGAGGAGCAGTGGCGGGACGCCGAGCTGGCGTGGCGCATCGGCGGCCACGTGAAGTCCAACTCCATCGTCCTGGTGCGGGGCGCCATGGCGGTCGGCATCGGCGCCGGCCAGCAGAGCCGGGTCGACGCCGCCGAGCTGGCGGCCCGCAAGGCCGCCGGCCGGGCCCGGGGCGGGGCGTGCGCCAGCGACGCCTTCTACCCCTTCCGCGACGGGGTGGACGCCGCCGCCGGGGCCGGCGTGGCCGTCGTCGTCCAGCCCGGAGGGAGCCTGCGCGACGACGAGGTCGTGGCCGCCGCCGACGAGCACGGCCTGGCCATGGTCCTCACCGGCGAGAGGCACTTCCTCCATTGACCGCCCGCCTCCTCCCCGGCCAGCCGGTGGCCGACGCCGTCTTCGCCGACGTGGCCGAGCGGGCGGCCAAGCTGGCCGCCGGCGGCCACCGGCCCAGCCTGGGGACGGTGCTGGTGGGCGACGACAGCGCCAGCGCCGGCTACATCCGCGTCAAGCAGCAGAAGGCCGCCGAGCTGGGCTTCGAGTCCCCCCACGTCCACCTGCCTTCCGGCGCCTCCCAGGCCGACCTGGAGGCGGCCATCGAGGCGTGGAACGGCGACCCGGCGGTGGACGCCATGCTCGTCCAGCACCCGACGCCGCCCCAGATCGACTACGAGGCGGCCATGGTGCGCCTGGACCCCGACAAGGACGTCGACGGGCTGCACCCGCTCAACATGGGGCGCCTGGCCGTCGGCCTGCCCGGGCCGGTGCCGTGCACGCCGGCCGGGATCGAGGCCCTGCTGGCCTTCCACGGGATCCCGGTGTCCGGCCGGGAGGTGGTGATCCTGGGCCGGGGCACGACCCTGGGGCGCCCCCTCGCCCTCCTGCTGAGCCAGAAGCGGCCCACCGCCAACGCGGCGGTCACCGTCGTGCACACCGGCGTGCCCGACTGGCCCCGCTACACCCGCCGGGCCGACGTGGTGGTGGCGGCCGCCGGGGTCCCCGGCATCCTGCGCCCCGAGCACGTGTCGCCGGGCGCGGTGGTGGTGGGCGGCGGCGTGCGCTACGAGGGCCGGCGGCTGCTTCCCGACGTGGACGAGTCGGTGGCCGAGGTGGCCGGCGCCGTCACGCCCCGGGTGGGCGGCGTGGGGCCCACGACGGTCGCCATGCTGTTCCGCAACGCGGTCGAGGCGGCCGAGCGCCGGGTGGCCGCCGGGCCCGGGGCCGGCCCATGACCCGCATCGCCGACCTGCTGGCCGCCGGGCGCACCTACTCGTTCGAGTTCTTCCCCCCCAGGACCGACG